>CAKMQO010000191.1 GCA_927911695.1 uncultured Gemella sp.
GTTATACCATTCATGGAACTCTTCACTTAAGGCTGTTACTATTTTCTCTCTTTCCCAGACTTCCATGTGTTTATCTACTTCATGTTGGATAGTTTGTAATTCTACTAATTTACTGTATAGATCTAAATTTTCCATTCTATTCTCCTTTCAATATATTTAAATCAATCTCTAATACTTTAGCTATTTTAACAATATGTTCTAACTTTATATTTTTACACTGTTGTATCTTATTCTAACTACAGTGTTATAAGGTATACCACTTAATTTAGCTATCCGTTCACAAGACATACCAGTTTGCAGTTGTCTTTTTTTGAATAAATATTTAAATATCAAGATAGCTTCATTACTATTTTCTTTGCTAATCTTCAGCATCTTCTTCACCATCGGGATCTGGGAATGCATATTGACCACGTTCATCTAAGCCATAAAATGGAAAAAACGTTGATGCCATTAAACCAGCTAAGATTGTATCCCACTCAAATTTGCTAAATATTAGCATACATACTGCAACAACGACACACGTCCAGTAGTAAGTATTGAATTTTCTTTTTCTTAAGTTATTCATTTCTTAAGCCACTCCTATCTCTTTAAATTCTTCAACAGTTTTTTTAGTAAATCTAACTATTTTTTTTCTAATCTTTTATCCTGATAATAATCAAAATTTGAAAAGAAATGTAACCAAGCATAAACATTAAAGAATTCTTTAGTCATCCAATTCAAAAACATATCGATGGATAATGCTTATCTTTAACTTTTTCTTTAAACATTTTTTCTGTATTTATCATATGCTGTATCTTTTATATCAAAACATTTCATGATTTCTTCTTTTGAAAAATAAGGGAAAGATAAATCCAATTTTCTCAACTCTACTAAATCAATTTGTATTTCTGTCATTAATATCACCTTCTTTTAATTTATTTAAATCAATATCTAACACTTTAGCTATCCTAACTGCATTGTCTAACTTGGGGCTTGATGTGTTGCCATTAAACATTGAATGTAATGTTTGTTCAAAAATTCCAGTCTCTTTTGACAACTTATAAATCGTCATTCCTTTGTTTTTTAATTGTCGCTCTGCTGCTTTATAAAATTCTTTCATATATCTTTGACCTTTCTTTACCTTTATGCTATAATATATTTGAGTATTCCCCGGAAATCTAAACCTTCTACTTCATACTTTTCCTGGAAATACAACTTATAAGAAAGGAGGTATACTCTATGGATTTTGATATAATCGAATTACCCTATTCTCAAATTGCTGATAGTTCAAATCTTTTAGTAGGTGGTGTACATAAAACTATTAAATTTCGAAACCTTAATGAATCTAAAGGTACACGAATCGTTATTGAAGATACACCAAAATTATTTAAAGCTATTATGCTGTATAATAATGGGTTTATATTATATACAGAACAAACTGCTGATTATTGCTTAATCAAAACAAACAAAGAAATTCAAGAAGATTCTGAAGGATTATTTATCCAGTTTTAGATACTGACAAAGTAATAGAATCATTATTTATTACTATCTTACTTGTTTTTCTTAGTAGCACTACCTTAGTAACGAACACTATAGTTGCTAATGTTAGTGCTACTTTTGTTTTAGTTTTCATCTTTTAGACCTCCTTTCTAAGAAGAAATAACTTTTAAACTCTTAGGTATAATTAATTGTATGTAATCTAAATTTACATATTTAATAGTCGATTTATCAAAGGTTAACTTCACAAAACTACTCGATACTTCGGCTATTTCTTTTGGAATGTCAGTAGATAAAACACAATCTTCAAAATAAGTATCATCTAGAAATATAATTTTCTTTATCTCCATTCTTGGTCCTCCTTTCACCTCTCTTGAAATAAGGGAGGATTTAGTTTGGTTTTTATTAAATTCACGATACGTGAACTTAACTTCTAAAAAAAATATCACTAACTTTCTTATTAAAAAAAGTCGCAATTTTAATTTTTGTTTCATCTCTAGGAATACGTTCCTCTAGCTCGTACTGACTGACAGCACTTGTTGAAACACCTAATTCTTCTGCTAATTGACTTTGATTAAGTTCTTTAGCTTGTCTTAATTGTTTAATTCTTTTTCCGAATCCCTCCATTTTTTCACCTCCTAACTTCACGTTTCGTGTTGTTGATTATATATTACCACCTATTTTTTTATTTGTCAACACGTTTTGTGAATTTTTTAAACTAGAAGTTGATTTTTTTCACGAAACGTGATATTATAATTTTAAGAAAAGAGGTATTCTTATGAATTTCAGAACTAGATTAAAACAATTAAGAAATGAAAAAAAGATAAATCAACGTGAATTAGCTAATTTTTTAAAAGTTGCACCTTCTACTATATCAATGTATGAAAGTGGACAAAGAGAACCTAATTTTGAAGTTCTTGAATCTCTAGCTGACTTCTTTAACGTAGATTTAAACTACTTATTAGGAAAATCAGATAAAACTACCAAATTAATGATAGAAGACTCACAACCACCCCAAGGACTACAAATCCCAGTCTTAGGAACAGTCGCTGCAGGAATACCTATATCAGCTGTTGAGGATATACTGGACTATGAGGAGATAGACTCTTCATTCCAAAGTCAGGGAGAGTTTTTCGCACTACGAATCAAAGGTGACAGTATGCAACCTAAAATGGACGATGGAGACGTTGTTATTGTACGTCAGCAATCTGACGCTAACAATGGAGATACTGTGATAGCATTAGTTAACGGAGACGATGCGACGTGTAAGAAACTTCAAAAAACAGAAAACGGAATAATGTTAGTAAGTACTAATCCAAACTACCTACCTATGTTTTTTACTAATGAAGAAATAGTAGCTAAACCAGTTGTAATATTAGGTAAAGTAATAGAATTAAGAAGTAAATTTTAGATAGCTATTTTTAGCTATCCATTATGGTTAAAATAACCGCCAAAAATACAAATTAAAAGGAGATTATAAGAATGAAAAAATCAAGAATATTATTGAGTACATTCCTTGCTAGCGCTGTAGTACTTGCTGGATGTTCTTCAAAAACAGAGACTAGTTCATCTTCTAACAAAACAGAGAAGAAAGAAGAAAAGAAAAACAGCAATGAAGGTAAATTAGGAACACCTATTACTTTTGATAAAGAAGTGGAAATCACAGTAAAAACTGCTGCATGGACTAATGAAAGAAATGAATTTGCGGATAAACCAGCTAAAAAAGTTCTTTTAGTAACTTATGATGTTAAAAATCTTTCTGACAAAGATTATCCAGTAGGTACTGACATAAAATTATATGTTAACGGTAAAAAAGCAGAATCATACCCTGTTCAAGTTAAATTAGATAGTATTTCTCCTAATAGAATAGCAGAAAATGTAACACAAGCTTTCGCTGTAAATGAAGATGGATCACTTGAATTAGAAGTACAACCTACTTTCTCATTTAAAGATAAAAAAATCATTAAACTTGATTTGAAATAAAATAAAAAAAACTCCCCCGTCCGCCAAGATAGTGAGAGTTTATGAAATGTGTATGATATACACATACGGATATAATAATAGTATATCATACACATCTACTTTAAATCAAGAAAGGATGTGTATTTCTATGTGGATAGAAGAACAAAAAAATGGGAAAGTAAAATATTGTGATCGTGTTAAAGATATTTCTGGTAAACTAAGAAAAATAACCGTCACAATGGATAAGAAAAGTAAAAAAAATGAAGATATCGCAAGAGAGATATTAAGAACTAAAGCTCAAGATTTAAGATACGTAGTAGATAACAATATTACATTTTTTGAGGGATTAGATATAATATTAGAAAAATATTTTAATGATAAAAAAGAAAATACAAAATATAGTCATAAAATTACTATCTCACTTATCAAAACTAAAGGATTTGATATTAAACTTGATTTAATAAATTCTAGATATGTTAATGAGATTACAGAATTATGCACTAAAACTGACAAGTATTATAATGAAGTTTTGAAAAAAATTAAAAGTTATATAAGAATTTTATACAAATTAGATTATATTAAAGATGTTTCTTTTCTTGATAAACTTGAATCAAAAACAATACCATTCGAGGAAAAGAAAAAGTATTTAGAACAAGAGGAAATAGATAAACTATTAGAAGAACTTGAACTATATCCTAGATATAGGAATTTAATAGAATTCCTTGTTAATACTGGATTAAGAATAGGTGAATGTTTAGCACTTACATTTGATGATTTAGATGGAGATATATTAGATATCAATAAATCATTAAGTAGATTTAATAAATTAAATACTGTGAAGACACCTTCTTCACGTAGAAAAATATCACTTAATAATCGATGTTTAGAAATTATAAAATCACAAAAAATTATGAACAATAACTTAACTGTTACCTCTCCTACTTTTAAAAATAAAGACAATATAATATTTTTTAGTGATAAAGGAAATCATCAATGGAAAGAAAATGTTAGAAGATTTTTAGTAAAATATACAACTGTAAAATTTAATTTACATATGCTACGACACACTCACGCTAGTTTGTGTATCGATAAAGGTGTAGATGTTGAATTAATTTCAAAACGCTTAGGACACGTAAATTCTAATGTAACAAGAGAAATTTATATTCATAAAACTAAAAAGCAACAAGAAATTGAATTTGATACATTTAAGAAAATTGAATTCTAACTGCCCCTAAACTGCCCCTAAATAAAAAATGCCATTGTTAAATGTTTAATTTAGCAATGGTTTTCCTATGTTGACTTTAACTTGTGGATAAATATGGTCTATATCATATTTATTATTATCAAATAATTCACTAATCTTTATAGGTTCTTCACTATACATACATCTTCCTAACTGAGTATAGTATAGATATAATTTCTTAGCTTTTAGCTTAGACGGTTCTACAGAGCTTAGTCTATCATTCAGTACATCAAAGTTAATTTGCTCCAATTTCTTTTTCTAGCTCTTTTACATCTTTCTTAACAGCTTTATAAGCAAGTTCTAATTGTTTTTTACGTGAATCTGTTGGTTTTTTTCTTCTCTTGATTTGACCTTGTTGTCTCTACAAAGATTTTTATAGGTGCGCAACCTATAATCATTTTAAGTTCTTCTACTATTCTAACAGTTTGCCAGATTGAACGTTTAACCGCTGGAGATACATATAAATCATCTAAGATTTCTGGTGTAATCTCTGTTACATCTTCTTGAAGTTCTTTATTGAATTCAACTATCTGTTTAGAGTAATCAAATCTATCCGCCAATAATTCCATAAATAGAATATTATTCTGACGCATTGCACCAATAATGTTTAAGCACTCTCCTGTTTCTTCATTGTATAATTTTTTACTAACTAATTCTGTCAATAGTTTTCTTGAGAATCTTCCCCAATCCTTATAAACAAATCTAGACATTTTAGTAATTTCATCCTTAGAATAAACTTCTCCATAAACAGATTCAATTTTAGCTTTTATAAGTTTTCTAGATTCTCCGTATAATGTAATCCAAAGAATTATATTTTCCACATGTTCAGAATTAAACTTGTTCCCTAGGATTTTCTTGAAATCTCTATATGACTTGAGATCATTTTTCACAGTAATATCAATACCTGTGATTTCACCTTTACCGTCTATATACCCTTCTGCTTTAAGAAGATTTTTTATACTAGTTTTTGTTACTTTTTTTCCTTGTTGTTTAAACAGTTTTTCTATAATTGTATTTCTGGCTTCAAGACTAATTCTATTACCATCGTATTTTAGTGCATTCAACTCATTTAATAATGCAAACTCTGAGTAAAGTAATGAACTCTTCGGAAGTACATCTTCACCCTTAAGATATGTACACTTGTTAGTTAAATTTGTGATGAATTTCTCTGCACTTGCACTTTCATCTATAACTTTACTATAGTTCCATGGTGTTACTGGTGTATCTTCATATCCTTTATTTCTCACAGA
>CAKMQO010000192.1 GCA_927911695.1 uncultured Gemella sp.
TTATTTTAATGTATATTTAATATATAAAATTTTTTATGTGAAATTTAGTTAATCAAATTTTAATTAATCACAATATTGTGGTATAATTTATAAAGATAAATAATGAAGGACTTACTATGAAAAAATATAATTATAATGAAAGATTAATAGAAAAATTAAATATTACTTCTTTTATAGAAAAATATAATTTTGATAATGAATTATATAATACAGCAATTTTTTGTGCACTTAGTTCAATTGATAGCCACAAATTAGAAGGTGATAGTATTGAATCAAAATCACTTTTACTTGGAGATTATTTTAGTTTTGAGTATTATAGTTTATTAGTAGATAGTTTAGATAAGCTGTCTATCTTGACAGAAACTATGCAGAATGGATACTTACAGCTAATTACTAAAGAGATTAGTGAGGATGAATTTTATCTAAGTGTTATAAAAACTTGGTTTGACTTCTATAATGTCAAATTTCAAGAGTCTGATATTAAATGGTAACCTTTGTTTAAGTTAATGGAGATTAGAATGTTAAAACAGTATGATACGTTGGTACATGAGGTATTAGAAGATACTTTCGAAATTACTAGAAGTAATGATGAACAATTAGATGAAATTGTAAAAAAGTATTTTCTAAATGGAGGTAAAAGGGTTAGAGTACTTCTTTTACTAATGTGTGCTAAATTAGGAAATTTTGAACTAAATAAAAAAGACATTATTAGAATGGCTAGTATAGTTGAAATAATTCATACTGCTAGTTTAATTCATGATGATATTATTGATAATGCTGATACTAGACGCGGCAGTGTTACGATGAATAAAGAATATAGTAATGAGTTTGCTCTTCGTGTAGGGGATTATTTATTTTCTGTAGTTTTAAAAGAAGTAGCTAAGTTTGATAATGAGAAAATTCATTTATATTTAGCGGAAACGCTTAAAGAACTGTGCATAGGCGAGCTTATTCAAGCGGATGGCTTGTATGATATAAAAACCAGAAGATTAGATTATCTTAAAAAAATTAAGAGAAAGACTGCAATATTAATAGCTTTTGCTTGTGTAGCAGGGAGTATAGTTGCGGATGCTTCTGATGAAGATATAAGAAGCGCTTTTTCATATGGCTATTATTTAGGGATGAGTTACCAGATAATTGATGACTATCTTGATTTTGTGGGAGGAGCACGAAATCTTGGTAAAGAAGTCGGACAGGACTTAATGAACGGTAATATTACATTACCAGCTTTATTAGCTAAGGAAGAAAACCCAGAGATATTTTGTAATTTTACAAAAGACACGAGTAGTGAAGAAAAAGACGAAATAATAAATTATATAAGAAATAACGATAAAGTTTTATCAGAAACATTAACTGTAAGTAGACGATATTTAGAAAAAGCCCAGGAGAGTATCGATAATATTGATTCTACTGTAAAAATTGAATTGACTTTTATTATGAATAAGTTAGCAAGGAGAGAAAATTAGATGGATATACAACAATTTTTAGATGAATTAAAAGACATAGATTTTTCTGCATTAGATAGAGAACAGCAAGAGGAGTTTCGTACAATACTTTTAGATAATGGATTATTTGATGAGTGTTTAGAATTATCTAGAATTATTTATGAACAAAATAGAGAAGATGATACTGCAATTGAAGGATATGTACACAATCTTTTATACCTAGATAAGAAGGATGATGCTTTAGTAGTATTATACAATTCACCAAAAAACACCTTCGATTTTATATCAAGAAGGATTAATATATTTAGAAGATGAACTATATGAAATAGCTGAAGATAAGTTCTTAGCAGCTAGAGCAGGAACAGATTTTGATGAGGCAATTCGTGCAATTGATAAAGAGTTAGTAGGAATTTATTTATCGACAGGAAGAGAAGATAAAGCTAGAAACTTAAGTGAGAGAATTTTTTATGAAGAACCATCTTTAGAAAATTTCCAAACAGTATTTAATAATTTATATGCTTTAGGATTATTTGAAGAGGCTATTGACTTCTATAATGAAAATGGAAGAGGGTATGAGGATGCAGGAATTCTGTTCTCATTAGCATTCGCATATAATCAAGTTCAGAATTTAGAAAAATCAAAAATGTACTTATTAAAAACTATCGCAATAGATCCGGATTTCACTGAAGCATACTTACACTTAGGACATATGTCAAAAGGTGATGAAGCTAAGGGATACCTAGAAAAGTATATTGAGTTACAAGGAATGGCTATTAGTGCTTATCTGCATCTAATTTCATTATATAAGGATGATCAACAATATGATAATATCCGTACTTTAATGCAAGAAGTATTAACAGCACAGGGTATCTCAGAAGAAACATTATTTATTACTATAAATGCACTTAAATCATTATATGAGTATGAGAAAATCTATGATTTATATAATGGAAACTCATTAATAAAAGATGATCCAATTCTTTTAGGTGCTGCTTTAAATGCTCTGTCAGAAGAGGAAGATTATATTGACTTTGTTGAAGAAGAAGTCGTTACATATTTTGATGTCCTACATGACGATCCAATGTATGTGGAAACTCTAAGAAATGTTTATGATTTAACGGGAAGTTCCAGAGTTCTTGAGATAATAAATCATTTTGAACATCACCATGGGCCACATGGACATCATTAATACAATGAAAAATACATTAAGAATAGGAGGTGTTAGTTATGGATTATAGTTTTAAAGATAT
>CAKMQO010000193.1 GCA_927911695.1 uncultured Gemella sp.
ATTTCGAAGAAACAAGATTTTGTCGAGTCATCCCCGCATAGTTTATTAGATATCTAAAAGCTTTTATAAAACGAATTTAGATATCAATAAACACTGTATCTATGAGTTTTCATATAAACCTTATTAAAATTTAGGGCTTTCGGGGCAGCTCCGATAGAAAAAGACTTAACAAAATTAATTTCAAAACTAATTTTGTTAAGTCAATCCTCTTAAACCCTAGTGATTATTAAGCCAATAATATACATTTAAAAATATAATTATGCCTACAAACAAGAATGTCAGCATCCCTAGAACTATAGCGTGTATTTTTCTTTTAAAATATAGATATCCAATAAATTCTCTAATGAAGGCATTTAGCGTAAAATAGAATTTTGTCGGTGCTCCATACCCAATACATCTGAAACCTAAAGTTCTTGCTTGAACTAATGCTCGGTATACATGATAATAATTCGTCACCACAGCGAAACTTTTATCAGCTGGAATAAATTTCTTTGAAAAAATAATATTTTCTTCGGTAGAAGTTGATTTATCTTCTAGAATTATATCATTCTCATTAACCCCCTGCTCAAGAGCATAGTTTTTCATTGCAAATGCTTCAGATACTATTTCATCAGGACCTTGTCCTCCCGACATAATTAGTTTACTTCCAGGATTAGCTTTATAAACTTTTATCCCTTTCTAATTCTACTAGCAAGAAGTGGAGTTACCCTTCACCAATCAATCCCGCACCTAAGACCACTACATAATCAATCCTTCTCGGTAGAATATTAATAAAATTTAAAACGCTAGATACTAAGTAAGACATTGCTATACACAAGAAATACAATACTACTAATCCAACATAAGAATAAAGTGCACTCAATGTTAGATTACCATAAGTATAATCAGCAACACGTGGCCAATATATAAAATAACCTACGAGAAAGAAGAACGTAGCTAGACTCAGTAGATTCCCAATCCTTAATCCTTCTCTTCTAATAAGCATAAATGAATTGTATAAAAACATAATTACTACTACAATTGGCAACAGAGTGAATATTACCACCGATATAACAAGTAACACTACACCCAAATTATAAACAAACTTATTATCTGTCGCATTATTGGTGATAAGTGCCATTACATAAAAAATAAAACTCAAAACCTGTGGCTATAAAAAATATCCCTAGAAATAAATTTCTTCTATCGAAATACAGAAAAGATAAAAATAAAAGAAAAAATATCACAAAAACTATAAACGAACCTATTAATCATAAAAACCTCCCGCTTAATATATATAGTATAAATTATATTGTAAACCTAGATGCGTGTCAATTACACCTATAGCTTTCTCTTGTGTCCAACTCGCAATAAATATAAAAACGAGTAATATTAGATTTAACTATCGAAAGTTGTAATTTTTCTCAACTTTACGATTAAAGCGTAATCTACTATTCCTCATATTATTTTTTATTCAGTTCTTAACGCTTCGACTGGATCCTTCTTCGCAGCTATTCTCGATGGAATGATACTAGCTATAAGTGTTAATATCAAACTAAGCAATATTAATCCAATTGACGATTGAGCATTTAGCGATGCTGTAAATGCTTCGACTTTTAGCGCCTTAGCAATACTTCCACTTATTGGAACAGATAAAAGCATAGTCACCGCTACACCTACAGCACCAGAAATAAATCCGATCAACCCTGCTTCTGCGATAAAAATTCTTGTAATATCTTTTTTTCGAGCACCGATTGCACGGAGAATTCCGATTTCCTTCGTTCTTTCTACTACAGATACATACGTTAGTATCCCTATCATAATAGATGATACAATTAACGATATTCCCGCAAAAGCTGATAATATTAATGAAATTGTATTAATCATCTGCGACATAATCGTCGTCATTTGCTTAGCTAAATCTGCATATGTGATACTATACTTGTGATAATCTGAGCTATCCGGACCATATTTATTCGCTACTTTATTATTAAAATCATTAATAACTTCCGCTATTTTATCACGATCATTGAAAGATTTCGGATAAATATTAATTGCACTCGGAGCAGTTTTTGCTCCTAAAGTTGCCAGAATTTGTTCCGCTGTATCACTATCCATCTTCTGATTAGTTATAATATTTCTAGTTTTGTCTTTTTCTTGAGCTACTACGATATCTGACTTCGCTTCTTTTTCAATCATCGCTTTTTGTAAAACTCTTGTGTAACCAATCGTCATCTGAGGTCTAGTAAAACTATCTTTAGCTTTTAATATAGCTACGACTTTAACCTTAGTTCCTGCATCATACATTTTTGCATCAACATCACGAGGAACGAATCTATCACCTAATTTTCTGTAATAATTGTTATTTTCTATTACACTAAACTCTTTTCCTATCACATTTTCATACTTAACCTTTTTATTTTCATCAAATCCTAGAGCTTTTATCGTAGCTTTATCGATTTCATTATTCTTCGCAGTAAATAACACAACTTCATTATCACTAGGATATTCGAAATTATCTTTAGATGATTTCACCACTTCATATTGATTCATAATTAGGTTCTTATCTTCTGGTAATACGCCGAAAATATTATCATTCAATGAAGTTTGTTCTTGTTTTGCAGCTACAACATCACCTTTTGTATTTTTAGTTAATGCTTGTAATTTATAACCTTCTGCAAAATCAATCGCAGAGTAATAATCCTTCGCATTATTTTGAATATATTTTATAAATGTTTCTCCATTCCCTAATGAATCAACAGAGTATAAATTTCTATGCACGTCTCGACGTGATTTTGGTACTAATTCTGAGCCATTAGAGTCCTTTTCTGAATTGTCATCATCAACACTTAACCCAAAATTCACCTGATTCGCACTTATCATAATCGGCATTGACAATAAATTCTCATTTTGCATTGTTTGAATATACTTATCCATCCCCGATGAAATAGCTAATACTAGACCGATGCTAATAATCCCTATACTGCTCGCAACAACCGTCATAAACGTACGGAACTTCTTCGTAAGTAGGTTCTTAAAACTAGATTTAATCGCACTATTAAATGCCATAGCAGTTTTCTTCAAAGCAAAACCATTATCAGCAACTTCTCCAGCTACGTACGGATTTGTATCTTCTTGAATCTCACCATCTTTAACTCGTACTATTCTATCACTGTACTCTTTTGCCAGTTCCGGATTATGTGTCACCATTATAACCAACTTCGTCTTGCTTATTTCTTTAATAAGTTCCATAATTTGAACACTAGTCTTACTGTCTAACGCTCCTGTAGGTTCATCAGCAAGAATAATCTTTGGATCGGTTACTAATGCACGAGCAATCGCCACCCTCTGCATCTGTCCTCCAGAAAGTTGATTAGGTTTTTTATACAGATGCTCCGCTAATCCAACATCTTCCAGTACTTTTTTCGCCTTCTCATCATTTTCTGCATTTGACTGACCTGAGATAGATAAAGCTAATTTTACATTTTCAATAACACTTAAATGAGATATTAAATTATAACTTTGAAAGACAAAACCTATAGTCCCATTTCTATAACTATCCCAATCTCTATCTTTAAACTCTTTAGTAGAACGCCCCATAAGAGACATATCACCAGATGTATATTTATCTAAACCACCTATGATGTTTAATAACGTTGTTTTTCCACTTCCACTTGCTCCTAAAAATCGAGACAAATTCATTTTTTTCTAAAAATGAATATTTACAAAATTTTTAGTACTTCTACTTCACTATCACCAGTATTATACTTCTTAACTATATTTTTAAGCTCTAACACTCTATGTCCTCCTAATTTATTATTAGACAAACTTAAACTTTTCTTTACATAAAACTTCTCGTGTATGTAATTATAGCATACAATATATCCCCATTAAAAGAATACTCTCTTCTAAGAATACATGTATGCTATCGATGATGATTACTAACCTTTATACTTTTTAACCAAGTAAAAAGGTAAAACTGCAGAGGTAATTGCAGAAATAACTATTAAAACTAACGCTACTGTTGAACTAAAGAATCCACTAATAAATATAGCAACTCCACTAAAGGTCATAAGCAATGCATAGGCTCTAATCACTTTTTGCTCATTGACACCTTTTTTCTAAACCAAAAAGATTAAAATTGTATTTTCCCCAAAATTCTTTTTTTAGGCAGATAGTTACCAAGTACAATAAACAATATCCCGATAACAAGAGCTGTTAATTTCGTTACATTAAAATTATTATCTAAGGCATAAGCTATTAGACCACCTTGAACTAGGACACTTATTATAGGAGTAATCCCCTTAATTATTAGCGCACCTTTTTTCGGAGTTTTATCAAAATCTACAACTAATGAAATTATAACCTGAACTATAGCAAAGAATATAGGAAGTTCGACAATCGCACGAGTTTTACTCACAAAATTATCTGACTCTCCGCTAACATTGAAATGCACAGCTATTTGTTCAGGTAATACATCATAATAATAAACTCCTATTAATATCGGCAATAAACAAATAGCAACACCTAGAAACAAACTTTTTTTTATCTACTCTCATTGTCTTTTCCTCCTAAACCATAGATCCAAACCAGAACTTCTTCGAATACACTAGCATTCAATTCATAGTATATAAAATTCTTATGTCTAGATTCTAATATTAAACCTGCTTTTTTTAATTGTGTTAGATGATAAGATACAGTCGCCCCAGATAGATTAAATTCCGAGGCTAATTCCCCTGCACTTTTCTTCTCTTCTTTCAACATTTCTAATATATTTCTTCTTACCGGATCAGATATCGCCTTTAAAGTTTCACTCATCCCATGTATATCACCTCTTTTTATTGCATATCGCGAACTACAATTCTATTTAGATATCTTTCTAAATAGATTATAACTCTACCATATTTTAAAGTCAAGAACTATTTAGAAAAATTTCTAAATAGTTCTTGGAATTTGTTTAAAACACGCTAACAACTGTACTATAAATTACAATATTTTTATAATCGTATTTTTAATAAATATAATAATATTTATCTTTAATACTTTTTATATTAATATCTTTTTTTAAATCAATCTCTTTACTAAAAACGTTTTCACCTAATATTTTCAAACAAATATCAACAGAATAATGTTGTAAGCGTATTATTTTTATTAAATATATTTTCTGTATTATTTTTTACCCTATGTTGACATAATTTATTTTTCTGTTAAAATAAGAGTTGTAAGCGTTATCTATTATATGTTGCTACTTTTAGTAATGTTATGTTTTAGCTGAATACTAGATATTACTACCCATATATTTAATACAATATCCTAATCTAATATTCAGCTAAAATATAAAAAAATTAAAAGGAGATTCATTATGAAATTAGCACTATTTAACTTGAGAGAAGACGAAAGACCATTTGTCGATGCATGGTTAAAAGAACATCCAGAGGTGGAAGTTGATCTACATGAAGGGGAGCTTCAAGCAGAAACAAAACACCTATTAGAAGGGAAACAAGGAGCAGTAATGTTCCAAAATAGACCTTTTGCTAAAGAAGTTTACGACTATGCAAAAGAGCAAGGTGTAAAAGTTATCGCAAACAGAATGGCTGGATTCGATATTTACGATATAAAATATATGCGTGAATTAGGAATTAGCATGACAAACGTCCCACGTTACTCGCCTAACGCAATTGCTGAACACGTTGTTACAACTGTTTTATACATAAGCAGAAATATTAGAAAAATTTTAAATAACGTTGAGAGACATGATTTCACATGGAATAAAAACATTATTTCTCGCGAACTTAGAACACTTACTGTAGGTGTCCTTGGAACAGGGAACATTGGACGTCAAGCAGCAACTTTATTTAAAGGATTAGGTTGTAAAGTTATCGGTTATGACTTATACCCTTCTGATGCAGCTCGTGAAGTATTAACATATGTTGACAGCATCGATGAATTATTAGCTCAATCTGACGTAGTTACACTTCATGTTCCTGCTACAAAAGAATATACTCACATGGTGAATGATGAATTCTTTAGCAAAATGAAAGACGGATCTATCTTCGCTAATGCCGCTCGTGGTATTCTTGTTGATACTAAAGCTGTTATTCGTGCGCTTGACAGTGGTAAGCTACTAGGAGCTAGTCTTGACGTATATGAAAACGAAGGAAATTACGTTCCTAAAGACTTCTCAAATAAAGAATTCGACGATAAATTAATGCAAGAATTAATTGATAGAGACGATATAGTCTACACACCACACACTGCCTTCTACACTGAAACAGCAGTTAAAAACCTTGTAGAAGGAGCTTTAAATGCTGCAGTAGAAGTAATAACTACTGGAGACTCTCCTAATATTGTTAATAGATAATTTCATATCATATTTTATAAAATAGAGACTAACCGTTTCACACAATACGGATTCTATATTATGAATCCGGAGAGTTTGTAGATACTAATATAGACCATCTACCAACTACGGAGCAACTCGAAAATTTGATTAACTAAAATCAAATTTTTCAGTTGCTCCTTTTTTATAATCTTATATTTTATAAATGCCATTATCTGTAAGTTTGCATATTCTAAATATTTTTACTTATTCTTTAAATCTCAACTTTCATAATTGTATATACAAAAATAAATATAAGACAATATTTCTTCCTTTTAAGATTAAAGCGTTCTCTTACATTTGACAAATGGCTATAATTTGCTAAAATTAAATTGTAAACAGTTAGTAAGATAATTTTATCATTAAAATATTTTGGTATAATTAATATTGAGTTGTTTCTTTTCAATTATACTATTTGTTGCATTTGATATTAATTATTACTGGAATATCTATATTGTGGGAATAATTCAAATTAAATAAATTATCCAATATTTCAAGAGTTGACCATTTCCCCAAACAATATGTGGTATTGTTACATGAGTTAATAGGTAAGGGGATATATCTATATATCTCATGCAATCTATTTGATTGTTCTTAAAGCTGTGGAAGACTCTTTCGACTTCCATTTTAACGACTATAATACTATAGTCATATATATTTCCTTTCGGTTGTTAAATTTATTTAACAATAAACTTTTAATTTAATGTCGGAAGCAATTCCGATTAATACTACAAAATAACAATTTACCCTAAATTTTTATTTTGTGTTCATATAACGAAAAGCGGTCCATTACGGGCCACTTTTTGTTTTTATTATTCACAATATTCTACTAATTATTTTATAAATAATACAAAAAAGAAGAAATAGAATTCCCTCCTACTTCTTCTTTAATTATTATATTAGTCGATTACAGAAACTTTTAAGAAGTTTGTTGTTCCAGCGTTACTTACTGAAGTGTTGATACCACCAGTGATTACGATAGCATCTCCTACTTTAGCATATCCTGAAGATTTTGCGATTCTTGCAGCAGTTAGTAACATTTCGTCTGTAGATTTAGCTTGTTCAGAGATTTGAGCATCAACTCCCCATACTAAGCTTAATCCACGAGCAACTTTAGCACTTGGAGTTACAGCTAAAATAGACGCGTTTGGACGGTATTTAGAAATTAATCTAGCTGTTTTCCCTAATTCAGTGTAAGTTACGATTGTGTGTAAGTCTAAGTTTAGAGCTGTGTATCCTACAGAAACTCCAATTGCGTTTGTAATATCTTTAGATACAACTTTTTTAGAACGTTCTTTTAAAATACGAGAGTAATCTTGCATTTCTTCAGTACGTTTTGCGATTGTAGCCATAGTACGAACTGATTCGATTGGGTAAGCACCCGCTGCTGATTCTCCTGATAACATAATTGCATCAGTTCCGTCGTAAATTGCGTTAGCTACATCAGATACTTCGGCACGTGTTGGACGTGGGTTTTTTTGCATTGAGTCTAACATTTGAGTAGCTGTGATTACGAATTTACCAGCTTCGTTACATTTAGCAATGATATCTTTTTGCATGATTGGTACTTCTTCTGCTGGTACTTCAACACCAAGGTCTCCACGAGCGATCATAATACCATCAGATACTGCGATGATATCATCGATGTTATCGATAGCTTCTTGACATTCAATTTTAGGGATGATTTGAACGTGTTCACATCCTTCTTCTTTAAGAATACGTCTAACTTCTAGTACGTTTTCTTTTGTACGAACGAATGAAGCAGCAACAAAGTCAATATCTTGTTTACATCCGAAACGAATATCCTCTTCATCTTTTGGAGTGATACCTGGTAATTTTGTAGATACACCTGGTACGTTAACTCCTTTTTTGTTTTTAAGTACTCCACCGTTTTGAATAGTAGTGTAGATTAATCCATCTTCAACATCAACTTTGTTTACTGTTAATCCGATTAATCCGTCGTCAAGTAAGATTGTATCTCCAGCTTTACGTCGTGTACTAATTCACCATAAGTGATTGAGAATTTTTCTGTTGTTCCAAGAACTTCTGTCATAGAAACGATAACATCTTTTCCAGTTTCTAACATGATTGCATCATTTTCCATGTTGTGAGTTCTAATTTCAGGACCTTTAGTATCTAAAAGAATAGCTAAGTTAGTTCCTGTAGCTTCTCTAACTTCTTTGATTGTTTGGATTCTTGCACCGTGTTCTGAGTAATCACCGTGTGAGAAGTTAAGACGACAAACGTTCATTCCTAACTCTACCATTTGTGTTAATGTTTCTTTAGCTTCAGACTTAGGTCCAATAGTACAAATAATTTTTGTTTTTTTCTGAATCATAATATACCTCTTAAATTTTAATCTTTTATTATTTTAACTTATTTTCAATTTATTTTCAAACATTTTCCTAATAAATAATTGATTTTAAGAAAGAAAACATTTTCATGATTAACGATTAGATTGAAAGTTGTTTTGATACTTCATAGATATTTAAATCTACATTGTGAACATCAGCAAATACGTCTTCAAATTTAGTACTTACAAGTTTATTATTTTGGATACCTACAGCACGACCTGATTTACCAGCTAATAATAATTGAACAGCGTAGTTACCTAATCTTGAAGCTAATACTCTGTCTTGAGCTGATGGAGTTCCACCACGTTGAATGTGTCCTAAGATAGTAGCTCTTACTTCTTCACCAGTACGTTCTTTTAATTCTTTAGCTAGTTCTTGTCCACCCATAACACCTTCTGCTAAAACGATGATTGAGTGTTTTTTACCACGATCTTCCCCTGCTTTAATACGAGCAACTACTTCTTCGATATCTTCTTTTTTCTCAGGGATTAGAAGACTTTCACTTCCTCCAGCGATACCAGCAAATAATGCTAGGTCTCCTGCGTTACGTCCCATAACTTCGATAATGAATGCACGCTCGTGACTTGATGCAGTATCACGAACTTTATCAATTGCATCTACAATAGTGTTAAGTGCAGTATCGAATCCAATTGTGAAGTCAGTACAGCAGATATCGTTATCGATTGTTCCTGGTACACCGATAGTTTTAATGTTCATTTCATTACTTAAAGCCATAGCTCCACGGTAAGAACCATCTCCACCGATTACTACTAATCCATCAATTCCTAAAGCTTCTAAGTTTTTAATAGCACCTTTTCTAACTTCTGGGTTAGCAAATTCTGGTAAACGTGCTGAATAAAGCATTGTACCACCACGATTAATGATGTTACCAACATCTCCTACTTCAAGTTTTTTAATGTTGTTTTCAACTAATCCTTTATATCCTTGATATACTCCATAAACTTCTAATCCATTATAGATTGCTGTTCTTACAACGGCACGCACAGCTGCGTTCATTCCTGGTGCATCCCCACCACTTGTTAAAACTGCGATTTTTTTCATGTAGTCTTACCTTCCTCATAATTTTATTAATTATTTTTAAATTTACCTATCAACAATATCATATTTTTGAGATTTTTTCTAGTAAAAACAGAATTTTGTTTTATTTTTGTTCGATTATTTTT
>CAKMQO010000194.1 GCA_927911695.1 uncultured Gemella sp.
GTGGAAAAACAAGAGGTTAATTAAATAAATAAAATAGGGGGAGTAGTTACCCCTATTTTTTATTGTTAGTTTGTGAATTTTAATTATATTTATTATAATAAATATATAGAACTAAAAATGAGGTCGATGATATGAATATAAAAGCTGTGTTATTTGATATGGATGGATTAATGGTTGATACAGAAAGTTTGGCAACTGAAGCGTTTATTCATAGTGCAAAAAAGCAAGGATATGATATGACAAAAGAAGAGACACTACTAGTATTAGGATTTACTACTAAAAGTATTTATGACTTTTGGGAGAATTATTTTAAAAATTCTGATGTTAGTGGAAAACAACTAGTAGATGATCATTATAAATATATAGAAGATATTTTATTTACCACAGGGCCAAGGAAAATGCCATATATCGAAGAGTTATTAAAATATTTGAAAAATAGTAATTATAAAGTTGCCGTAGCTTCATCATCTAGTATGAACCACATAATAAATAATATGGAAAAGACTGGCTTGAAGAAATATATAGATGAGTTTACCAGTGGTGCTGAAGTTGAAATGGGAAGCCGTCACCAGATGTGTTCTTATTAGCTGCAAAGCGCTTAGGTGTAAAACCAGAAGAGTGTTTAGTTTTAGAAGATTCTAAGGCTGGTGTGATAGCGGGGAGTTCGGCAGGAGCTAAAGTTATTATGATTCCTGATATGTTTAAACCAGATGAAGTTTGTAAAGAAAAAGCTTATAGAATTGTTGGGAATCTAGGAGAGGTTATAAGTATTTTAGAGGAGAAAAATAATGAAAATTTTAATAGATAGTGCAGACGTAGAAAAAATTAAAGAAATATCGAAATATAGAGAGATAACAGGGATAACGACTAATCCAACAATATTATCAAAAGTAGAAGGGGATATTAAAAATATTTTAAAAGAATTAAAGCAATTTACTTATGGTAAATATGAAATTCATATACAAACAACAGAAAGTGAAGTTGAAGGAATATTAAATGAAGCAAGAGTACTACGAAAATTTTTTGGGGAAACATTTTATATAAAAATTCCTGTAACAAAGGCTGGTTTAGAAGCTATTAAACTTTGTTCAAAAGAAGGAATTAGGGTGACGGCTACAGCAGTTCTAAGTCCTATGCAAGCATTGGCTGCAGCAATGAATGGAGCAAGTTATGTAGCGCCGTATGTAAACAGAATGGAAAATGTCGGGCAAGACGCAACAGAAACAATTTCTGTAATAAGTGATTTATTAATAGATTATCCAACAGAAATCTTGGCCGCGAGTTTTAAAAATATAAAACAGATTCAAGAAGTCTTGCTTCAAGGAGCTGAAGCGGTAACTATATCTCCTGAATTAATAGAAACAAGCGTTTGGCATCCTTATACAGACAAGTCTGTTTTAGATTTTGGAATTGATTGGAAAAATAAATTTGGTGATAAAAAAATTATTGATATGATATAATAATTAATAAGAATAAAATATGTTTTGAATTGGAGATTAGTATGGATAACATAAATAATGTAGAAGAAATGACAGATAAACAGTTTATGGAGTATAAAGAAACTCTTCTAAAGTTAGTTTTAGAAAAACTAGAGAGTAGTGAGACATTAGAAGAAGCTAAGAATAAAATAGAAAAGTTAATAAAATAATTTTTAAAATCAACTCAATGAAAAACTAAAAATACTAAGTTATAGAGCTTAGTAGTGGTGCTATAATGATATTGAGTTGATTTTAGTACAAGGAGAATAAAATGATTGGTCTTGTTTTTGATGTCGATGATACTCTATATGAACAGATAGTTCCATTTGAAAATGCATTTAAGAGTTTGTTTGATATAGATATTGATATGGAGAAATTTTATCTTTTGAGTCGATATTATAGTGATGTGAAATTTGAAGCCTCTCGAAGTGGAGAGATGACTATGGATGAATATCATATTTATCGAATTCAAGAAGCGGCAAAAGACTTAGGTGTTTTTCTAACTGATGAACAGGCATTAAATATGCAAAAAGAATATAAGGAAAATCAACAAAAACTAAAAATGTCTGATACAACGATAAGTATTTTAGAACTAGCGAAAGAGAATGATGTAAAGCTAGGAATTATTACTAATGGCCCTAGTGAACATCAGTGGGCTAAGATAGAAGCGTTGGGTGTTGAAAAATGGATTCCTAGAGAAAATATTATTGTTTCAGGTGATTTAGGGATAAACAAACCGGATGTTAGAATATTTGATGTTATGAAAGAGAAATTACAACTTAATGTTGATTCATTATATTATATTGGTGATTCACTAGAAAACGATATTGTAGGAGCCAGTAATGCAGGGTGGAAGCCTATTTGGATAAATAGGTATAAGATGAAAATGCCGAAACATATTAAAGTGTATAAAAAAACTGAAAATAATAATAAATTATTTGAAATTATCAAAAAATAATCGATAAATCTTTATAAAGTATTTAAGTAGATGTATTTTTATGGTAAAATTAGTTATACTCTATAGAATCTATTTAGAACACATAGAATTATTATAATTGATTATTAAGGAGGAAAAGAATATGAAATTAGTATTTTTTAATTTAAGAGAAGATGAGAAGAGTGCATTAGAAAATTGGAGAGTAGCTCATCCTGAGGTTGAAATTGATGTTTATACTGAAGAGCTTACATCAGCGAATAAACATTTATTAGAAGGAAAAGAAGGGGTAGTCTTAGCTCAAAACAAACCTTTTGAACGTGATGTATATGAATATGCTCACGAACAAGGGATTAAAGTTTTTGCGACTCGTTCTGCTGGATTTGATATCTATGATTTAGAATTAATGAAAGAGTTCGATATTAAAATGACGAATGTACCGTCATATTCGCCAAATGCAATTGCTGAGCATGTTCTAACTTCTGCATTACGTATTAGTAGAAACACTAATAAAATCCAACGTAATTTAGAAAAACATAATTTTTCTTGGAATCCAGGGATTTTATCTCGTGAACTTAGAACTTTGACAGTGGGGGTTATCGGAACAGGAAGAATAGGGACTCAAGCTGCTAGATTGTTTAATGCTTTAGGATCTAAAGTTTTAGGTTATGATGTTTATAAAAACGAAGCGGCAAAAGAAGTATTAGACTATGTTGAAAATCTAGATGATTTAATAGCTGCTTCTGATATTATTACTATTCATATGCCGGCTATTAAAGAGTATAATCATATGGTAAATGATGAATTTATTGCTAAAATGAAAGATAATTCAATTTTATTAAATGCTGCTCGTGGCATGCTAGTTGATACAAAGGCTGTACTTCGCGCATTAGATAGTGGAAAACTTCTTGGAGCAGGGTTAGATGTATACGAAAATGAAAGTAAGTACGTTCCTAAAAACTTTGAAGGAAAAGAGTTTGATGATGAGTTATTGCAAACTCTAATCGATCGTGATGATGTGATTTATACTCCGCATACTGCTTTCTACACAGAAACAGCGATTCAAAACCTTGTTGAAGGTGGATTAGAAGCGGCTGTAGAAGTAATTGCTACTGGTACTTCTGTAAATGTTGTAAATAAATAGATTAATAAATATAATATAAAAAATTAGTTTTGTAAAAAGGGTTAAATTACAGAGCTAATTTTTTATTTGATAAAAATAAAAGGATAAAATTTTCTCTGAGGTGAAATAATGTAAAGTATAATATGTGATTTAATGCCCGTTTTAGAAATAGCGCTAAGTTGAGTCATATATCCTAATGTTATATTTTGTTATTTAATAAATTGAGTATTTTTTATTAACATGTTAAATGTATGCAAAATTTTGTTTAGAACTATTTGAGTTTATAAAATTTCATAGTTAATTTATACTTAAAATGTACTTTAAAATAATGGGAAAGTATTGAAATTCTAAAGGGGAGGGTATATAATATATTTATCATTATTTACTTTAAGCGTAGAATAAAAGGAGAGAAAAAATGTTATTTAACAGACAAGGGCTCCAGCAAAAAAATTGGCGTATGGTTAAAAAAGGGAAACATATACTTTTTGGGTGTTCGCTATTTTTTGTTTTAGGTGGAGCGAGTATTGGTGGCACGCAAGTGGCGCACGCAAGTGAAACAAATAGTTCAGAAGTAATAGCAAAAGAAGGTGCAGGTAATAATACAACCGGTGAAAAACCAGGGGACAATACTTCGGCGCTAGAAAAGGAAAAATCAGTAGAAGGTTCTAACGATAAGACGATAGAAAAAACAACACAAAACCAGGATGTAGAGAAATCAGAATCAAATGAATCTACAAAAAATCCTTTAAAGAAAGAAGTTAATAAAAAAGAATTAAAAGACTTAGTAGATAAGATTAAGAAAACTGATATCAGTAAAAAACTGAAAATCAGCAGAAAAGCTTAATCTTATTTTGTCGCGTGCAGAAAAAGCATTAGATAATAAAGAGATAACTCAAGAAGAAATTGATAAAGAAGTAAAGGCTCTTAAAGAAGCATTCGAAAAATTAGAGGATAAATCTAAGGAAGATAAAAAATCAGAAGCTAAAGAAAAAACTGAGTCTAAAAAGAAGAGAAATCTGATTCAAGAAAAGAAACTTCAGAGAAAACACAAGAAGATAACAAAGAAGACTTTGCTAGAAAACACAACGAAAAAATTACTAAAGTGACAACAACTGTAAATGAGATTCATAGTATAGCTAATCAAATAAATTATGAATTTAGTGAATCTGAAAAAGAATTAGTTAAAACAGCTAAAAAACTACCAACAGCTTATAATAGTGATAAATATAATGAAGAAACTATTCAAAAACTATTAAAAGAAGTAGTTTATTTACGCAATAAAGTAGCCAACCGCATGACACGAGCTCATTCTGGGAAACGTGATCCACGAAATGGACAACCGATTAATGGGAATGGTGAGAGTAGATTTAGGGCGGTATACTTTTTACCTACGCAAAATCAGCATGGAAGAGGAGAAGCTGGGTTAGTTAAAGAA
Organism: uncultured Gemella sp.; assembly: GCA_927911695.1. GTDB lineage: Bacteria > Bacillota > Bacilli > Staphylococcales > Gemellaceae > Gemella. The sequence goes on from CAKMQO010000194.1 coordinate 4,971, forward strand.
AATAGAACTGATTTGACGTATTATAATTCTGATGAGATATACTCATTTATGAGAGTTTTAGGTCAAAGAGGTCCAGGAGAACCTTTATATAGATATGAATATGGAGAAAATAGAGGTAAGGAAGATAAAACACCGTATTACTTAAAAAGTGTAGGTGTTATTAGTGGTTTAGATAAGCTTAAAGGTATAACACTGAGAGTTGCTTACATAAATCCTCGTACTGGAAAAGAAGACTTTCAGGATATCACAAGTGGTCTATGGAACGTTAATAATCCTGAAGTTAAAGCGGTAATAAGAGGGTGGCTTGGACGTTATGATAAAACGGGAGAAGCTGTAGAGCCTGGTGATTATAGAGTAACTATTGCGGCAGGAAGAAGGAACCCAGAAAATAGTATTACTTATACATTTCATGTGAAAGCACAAAGTGAGCGTAATACGGTTAATGATTTGGCAACACCAACTTATGTAGATGATGTTCGCCATTTAAAGGAAGCCGAAAAAACGGATTTAATTAAAAAGTTTGAGGCTGCACACCCTGGCGTAGTCAATAGACCAGTGCATGTAGACTATGATCACGCCGAAGTTTCAGCTGATGGTGAAACAATGACGATTCACTTTAAAAGATGGATTTGCACCTAAAACAATCCAAACAAATGCCCAGAATGATGCTATAGCAAAACATCAAAGTATCACGGCATTATATGGAGATCCACAAGATTTCTACAAAAAATTCTAGAAATCTTGTGAAGTCAAAAACAGGAAATGAACTTCCATCAACTGTTGATGTAACATGGAAAACACCGTTTAATCTACAACAACCGGGAACACGAAATGCTGTTGTTAC
>CAKMQO010000195.1 GCA_927911695.1 uncultured Gemella sp.
ATCTATATAAGGAACAGCTTCAACAATTGATCTTCTATAAAGTTTTTGTAACTGCATTAACATTTTAAAAACATGTTTAGGGAAAATTTTTTAACTGCTTCTTGAGAGTTTCCTTTCGAATAAAATTGTTAGTTCTTTATAACTTTCAGCAAGAAATTCCTCTTTAGATACGGTAAATTGGCTTTCCACAATATCTACGTCTTCCCGCATATAGTGCAATAAGGTTTCTAAATAGTTCGGTAAAATAATGTCATCGCTATCCACAAATGCAATAAATTCTCCAGTTGAAGCTGCTACACCACTATTTCGTGCAGCGCTCAATCCTTGATTTTCTTGATTCAATAATTGGAAACGATTATCATCTTCACAGTATCTATCGCATATTACTTTTGATTTATCTGTTGAGCCATCATTAACTAATATAACTTCAATTTCACTATACGTTTGATTTTTGGATACTATCTAGACATTCTTCTAAATATTTTTCCACATTATAAACGGGAACTATCACACTAATCATATATTATATCCTTTCAAAACTAAATTTATCTAAAATAAACTATTTTTCTATTCCAATATTTTCTAAAAGTGTCTTAGTGAAATCCTTTTGGATTGAGTTTACTACTGAATTGACCTTATTTCTTTCAATATAGAACTCATCTTCGGACTTCATAACACTAAGAAGAAACTTCAATAATTCATCAAAATTACTAATAGTTGGACCTACCATTAAACTCTTTACATCCTCGAAGACAAATCCTCTTTTTTCTTTATATTCTTCATAATCGTTTATAGTAAAAGCAACAGGTCTGTTCAATAAATAATAATCTAGAAATACAGAGGAATAATCTGTAATCAACGCACTGGTCGTTCCAAGAAACTTATACAAAGTACCGTAATTTTGACTAATAATGTCTTCTGACAACATATGTATATTTGAATAATTGTTTTTAAATTTAAAATGAGATTCTTCTAACGGATGTAATTTAATATAAAGATGATATTCGTATCCTGCCAGCAGATTATTTATTCTCTTAAATTCTAAATCATCAAGCGAGAAAATAATTGCATCCTGACTATCATGATAATTCTTTGAATTACGATAAGTTGGCATCCAAATAATATTCTTATCTTTATTTTCTTCGAATAACTCGTCATTTCTAATATTACCCACTAACAACATTTGCTCGTCATTAGCATTAAATGCTGCTTTCATAATCGGAGTAAACAAATCAGATGAAGAAACTAATTTTGTGAAAAAATTATAATCAATATTTTCCATACCATTCTCAAGATTACCAATTTTTTTCAAAGGCATTCCGTGCCATAAATTCACAACCATCTGTTTTTTAGTAGGTTTAATTGGATATTTTCCAAAAGAATAAAAGAAGTATTTTGAAGTTAAAAAATAGTATAATCCATTGTATATAGAAACAAATTTCACCTTGTTATCTTTTTTTAATGATAAAAATTATTTGAAGCACAGACAATCTCATATTTATCTTGATAGCCATTGTCAACTAAATATTGGTACAAAGTTCTAATATTATCTCTAAAACCCCAGTTTGAATATATAACTATTCTATCCCTTTTTTTAGGAATTAATGTATTTAATTTAGAAGTAACATCACTTATTTTGAAAAATAAAGTTTTTAAATTTTTATTCATATTACTTCTTCAAACCTTTCTGATAAATTTCTTTTAGATTAATTATATTTTCACTGATATCAAAATCCATTAATCGTTCATCAAAATCTCTCTTATTATTTACTACTTGCACTTTTTCAATATAATCTATCCATTTATTTTTATCTAATGGCAAAGCAGTACAAATATTATTAACAATCTGAGTTGTTGAGTCTATTGTTTCATTCATTATAATATCAACCCCTGAACATTGCGCTTCAATCAAAACCATCGGAAACCCTTCATAAAGTGAAGGAAATGCGAAAATATCGAAAGCCGAATAAAATTTATACGCATCTTCTCTTTTCCCTGTAAAGATAACATTAGTTAATTCCTTACTGTTTTTCTCAAGAAACACACGATCAGGACCTTCGCCTACTAATAAGAAAGTTACCTCAGGTAATTTTCTAGCAAGTTCAATCAAAAAGTTCTGATTTTTAAATCGATTTAGTATACCTATCATTCCGACTACTTTTTTATTTCCCTTTATATGAAATTCCTCTCGAATCTCTTCTCTATATTTCAATGAAAATTTATATTTATTAATATCAATCGCATTTGGAACTATTTGAAAATTTTTATTACCGAAAATTTTAATTCCAGCTAATTCCCCGCACGATACACGATGAGTAGCATTTTTTAATGCTAAGGAAACTAAAAATCTATTACGAATACTTTTTAAAATAGTATCTGAAAATTTACTACTATGATTATGATAAATACGTACCTTGACACCCTGTTTTCTAGCATAATAATTATGAATAAATGCAGTAATAGGATTATGTACATGTAGAATATCAATTCTATTATTTTCATAAAACTCTCTGCATTCTCTACCGTAACGGATCATATTAGAGACTTTCAAAGAAGGGAATACTATTCTTTTAATTCCTTTTTCATCTAAGTATTTATTAAAAGGAAAGTGAGAATCACCATTAGATTCTCCAACCATATATTCAAATTTTTCATCATCTGTTTTAATGTGATTTTTTATGAAACTCTGTACTCCACTAATAGTATTTCTAACTCCACCCGTCACATGTATAACACGATATTTCATTCTATCACCTACGATTCAAGTCATCTTTTATTTTAGATGTAGATATTTCCTTTGTTTCGTGGAAGATAAACGACCTCTACACCAAAATCTTTTCAATAATCAAATTTACCTTCCCAGTCATCTCCAATTACAAAAACATCAACGTTATATTTTTGTATATCAGAAATTTTTTGTTCCCAGTTTTTTTCCGGGATAACAAGGTCTACATATCTAACAGCGTCTAAAAGTGATTTTCTATTTTCATAATCAAAATAGCATTCTTTATTTTTATCTTTATTATTAAACTCATCAGTAGATAATCCTACAATAAGATAATCTCCTAAAGATTTTGCTTTTCTTAGTAGGTTAATGTGACCATAATGTAATAGATCAAATGTTCCATAAGTTATTACTTTCTTCATTTTCGACTTTTAACCTCAATACTTTCTCTCATTTTCTTCTTATAAATTAGTTTTCTGACAGAATTAGGCATCACTCTGACAATATTACGTACAAAAATATTACGACACAATTCTAATTTTGTTAAATAACCTCGTTTATAGAAATCTACTTGTAAAAAAAATTCTGTTTTAACATAAAGCAATCCTCCCCTACGAAGATAACTCGAATCATCAGTTTGCATGACTACTAATGGCTCTTGAATATTCAAAAAGTCCTTTGTTGGATTATCATGAATAAGTCTCATCGTTAAATCATAATCCTCTAAATATCGAAACTTTCTATAATTTCCTACTTTTAAAATATATTCTTTTTTCATCATACTTGAAGGGTTATTAAACGGATTTCTAAACTTAGAATACTCTCTGATTTCTTCTGTTTTCTTGGGAACTGTTTTTAAAGCAGTAAACTCTGTATTCTTTTCCAAAATATTAGTACCAACCATAACAAGATTTGGATTTTCTTCAAAAGCTTTAATTTGTTTTCAAAACGTGTTTCTACAGAATAATCATCACTATCCATTCTTGCAATTAGCTCCGTATTACATTTTTCTACTCCAAAACGAGATGCAGGTCCTGAACCTACATTGGTATCTAATTGATACACTTTTAATATAGGAATTTCGCTTTTTATTCGCTCTATTTCATCATATAAATCCTGCGTCAATTCTCCATCACAAACTAAAATAATTTCTGTTGGTTTAATAGTCTGTTGGTAAGAAGTTAACAAACTTTTTCTTAAATTGTAAGGTTTTTCTTTGTCATATACAGTCATTAAAACTGAAAACTCCATATATATCTTAAAACTCCTTCCCTACTAACCAATCTATAATAACTGAACGATATGGTACGACATTATACCATTCAACTTTATAATATACTATTATAAATAAAAATATTGAGTATACTATAATTATTAAGTAAAGCAATGCCCACTTGATTCTTCTATCTGATACTTTATGTATAACCATAGGAACGTACAAAGCGGCAAATGGTGAAAAATAATGAGCGAATCTACTTAATAGACTAGTTTGCATTGTTGTGATAGTAAATATTAAATAACAGAAAAACAATATCCTAATATATTCTTCAGTTTCAGTTAGTTCGCTATTCTTTAAGATTACCTCACCAATCACAAAAAATAAAATATAAACTATAGATAACGCAACAGGTGCAAGTTTATAACTATCTAAAAACCAAGATGATTCTAAATATGAAGTATATTGAGGAAATATATTAACAAAAAATTCTGAAAAATTCTTTAATAAAGGAAATGTTAATATTAATCCTAGAAGAACAACTACAAAAACTTTCAAACTCAAATGAATCTTTCTCAATACTAGAAATAAAATACAAATAATTCCAGTTATATGGAACAATGTTGCAATCAAGGTACAAAGTAAACCTCTTATATACTTTTCTTTGGTAAAAAAATGAAATCCTAATAAACCTATAGATATTGATAAACCTTGACGTATATTTGAAAAAGAATACAATAGCATCCCAAGAGAACTAAAATATATAATTAAACTAATATATATATTCTCAGAATAATTCCAAAATACATAAAACCAACTCGATAATGTTATTATAGCAAAAGAAAATAATAATATAGTATAGTTATCAGAAACAGATCTTAATAAATTATTAAGAAGAATATACCCAATTTCAAATCTAGAATTAAAAATATTAGCCAGTTCAGGTATTTGTAAAGAATTTTCTTTAAATACATTTACATAGAAATTAAGATCTCCTCCAACACCCGAATTTCTAAATCCATCAAATACTAAGAATAAAATAAAAGTAGGAATTGTTAACAATTTTATTTCATCTTTTTTCTCTTCAAAGTAAGTATATATTGTAGATAATCCTACAAGATATACAAAAATAAAAATATATAGTAACATTCCTACTCCTTTCTAAGCTATTATCTATTTATAATAAATTTAACTATTTTATTCATAATTATAGTGGTAATAGCTATTCTCATGTGTTTCTAGTTTATTGGCAACAACTCCTAAAAGTCTAGCTCCAACATTATTCAATCTTTTTTTTGCTTCTATAATCTGTTTTCGTTTGCTTATTTGCATATCAACAACTAGTAAAGTCGCATCCGCAACTCTAGCCATTATCTGAGCATCTGTAGCAGCTAATAAAGGTGGTGTATCTATTATTATATAATCATAATTATCGATACAAGAATTTAAAATATCCTCCATAGTAGAACTTACAAGCATTTCTGATGGATTAGGCGGTACTGGTCCAGATGTTAAAACATCAAATTCCACATCATTTACATTTAAATGACTTACTGCATCCTCGCTTATTTCCCCTAGTATCAATTTACTTAATCCTGTTTTTATTTCTTTTATCTATCAATTTATGTTGCGTTGGTTTTCTCATATCTGCATCTATTAAAATAACTTTTTTACCTTGTTGAGCAAGAGATGCAGTAAGGTTTAGACTAACTTCACTTTTACCTTCATTAGGATTTGCGCTAGTTATTACAATTATTTTTAAATTTCTCCCGAAATTTGAAAACTGTATATTACTTCTTAGTGTTCTATATGATTCTGATGCAATAGACTTACTATTATTAATAACTTCAATATACATAATTTTACCTTCTTTCTTTTTCTTTCACAGCAGGTATCATACCTAATACGGAAACACCTGCCAGTTCTTCCAAATCATCTAATGAATCTATTGAGTCGCCCATTATAAAACGAATAAAAATAATATTAAGTCCAATAAATGTAAATACTATAAAAGAAATAAGCATATTTTTCCATAAGCTCGGATATACAGGATTATAACTACCTACTACATCAGTAACTATAGACAAATCATCTCTTCCAATCTTCTCAGCAGCAAAAGATTTATAATCAACTATATATTGTTTCGCATAGCGTTCAGCTAATTCCCTATCAGTTGAACGTATCGTAAGCGTTAATAATTGCGAACCTGAATCATTAGTAAGTTTTATAGATTTAATATTCTTAATCTCCTCTTCTGTCAAATCCAGTGATTTATTAGTTTCTTCTCTAATATTTGGTAATTCTGATACTTCTAGATATGTTTTCACTTGTCTTTGTAATAAATTAATAGATGTTAAAGCATTTGAATCGTCATTCTTATCACTAGAACTTTTCATAATTAGTGTAGATGAAACACTATAAATAGGAGTGATAGCAAAAACTGTATAAGCACTTACTACAGCTACTCCACTTAATATGAATATCATTAAAATCAAAAGTTTCTTCTTAAAAAAAATTAAATACTCTTGTAATATTGTTATTTAATAAATGCATTTTTTTTCTCCTCAAGTTTCCTATGTTCTTTTTATCTTGCACCATGTCTTGTAAAAATAACTATAATCGTTTTTAACAAAATAAACAAGTCCAATTTAAATCCTCTATTTGAATATAATACTTATCAAATTCTAATTTTTCTTTGGAGTTAATGAATAACCTCCATTAACTTGAGCCCATCCTGTAATACCTAGGTTTTACTAAAAGACGATCATTAAAGTCAGGTATATTTTTTAAAAATTCCTTTATAAGCTCTGGTCTCTCAGGTCTTGGGCCTATAAAAGACATATCACGTTTTAGGATATTAACAAGTTGCGGTAACTCATCAATTCGAGTTTTTCTAATAATTCGTCCTACTTTTGTAATTCTTTCATCATTTTCGCTAGCCCATTTGGGTCCATCTTTTTCCGCATCAATATACATTGATCTAAGTTTATATATTTTAAAAACTCTACCATTAATCCAACACGTTTTTGCGTATATATTGGATTCACGCGTAACTCAATATAAATGGCAATACATGCAAGAATACAAATTGGAACAGCAAGCATCAATAATATTAGACAAAAAATAAACTCGATAGAACTTTTAATATGTTCATAATATTTCACTTTTGCGTTCTTCTATAAAAGCAAACTAAGTAGTGTATTTCCAATACAATAATAAAACAAATACTTAATTATTACTTTAAATTTAGGATAAAATAATGTTTAACCATATCTAATTAATAATCAGTTCATTCTTAAAATTTTTTATTAGTATAAAATACATATTTTATATGCTTTTAATACTCTCCTTCCACTGCACTTTGGCAGTATGTGTATCAATTTTTTTACTCAGCTGTTTAATCTAACTATATCACTTCAATAATTTTCATTTTACTTTCTAATGTATTAATTATATTTGATATTATTGGAAATAGTTTTTTTATTTAAGTTTTAAAATTCATTTATACTTTCTGTACAAAAAAATTAAACAAAACAGCATAAGCCTTACTTTTCTAATCTACATTATACCACATTATAAAATATTAATACAATATATAATTTAAAAAATTTGTTTATTATTTTCATATTACTATTACACTGGATTTTTAATTAAATAATTCTATATATGTATATATTTAAGGTAACTTATCATATGAAAATATTTATTTGATGTTCATTCGGATTCTTTTAAAAATATTTATAAATCCTATAGATTATTATTTATATCATTTTTATAATTCAAGTATTTATATTCTAAATATTATCTCATTACAAAAACCTGTAAATCTATATTTAGATTTACAGGGTCATATCTTATCAATTATCCTATTGATCCTTCCATTTCAAATGAAATTAATCTGTTTAACTCAACAGCGTATTCCATTGGAAGTTCTTTTGTAAATGGTTCGATGAATCCCATAACTATCATTTCTGTAGCTTGTCCTTCATCAAGACCTCTACTCATTAAGTAGAATAGTTGTTCTTCTGATACTTTAGATACTTTTGCTTCATGCTCTAATGATACGTTAGAGTTTTTAACTATGTTGTAAGGAATAGTATCAGATGTTGAGTATTCATCTAAGATTAATGTATCACATTCAATATTTGAACGTGAACCTTCAGAATTTTTACCGAAGTGAATCCATCCACGGTAGTTAACTTTTCCACCACGACGAGACATTGATTTAGAAACGACAGTAGAAGATGTTCTAGGTGCCAGGTGAATCATCTTAGATCCTGCATCAAGTACTTGTCCTTCACTAGCCATAGCTATAGATAATGTACTTCCACTTGCTCCTTCACCAACTAAAATACAAGCAGGGTATTTCATTGTTAATTTAGAACCTAAGTTTCCATCTACCCATTCCATAGTACCGTTTTTCTCTACAATCGCACGTTTTGTAACTAGGTTATAAACGTTTGTTGACCAGTTTTGAATAGTCGTATATCTAAAACGAGCATTCTCTTTAATAAAGATTTCTACTACAGCTGCATGAAGTGAACTTGCTGAATATGTTGGAGCTGTACACCCTTCTACATAGTGTAGAGAAGAGTTTTTCTCAATAATAATTAATGTACGCTCAAATTGTCCCATTTTTTCACTGTTAATTCTAAAGTATGCTTGAAGCGGTGCTTCTACTGATACATTTTCCGGACAGTAGATAAATGAACCACCTGACCATACTGCAGAGTTTAAGGCAGCGAATTTATTATCGTTGAAATCAACAGCTTTTGAGAAATATTCTTTAAAGATTTCTTCATGGTTTTTTAACGCTGTATCAGTGTCTTCAAAGATAATTCCTTTTCTTCAAATTGCTTATGCATATTGTGATAAACTACCTCAGACTCATATTGTGCAGATACACCTGCAAGGTATTTTTGTTCTGCCTCTGGAATCCCAAGCTTTTCAAAAGTATTTTTAATTTCTTGTGGTACTTCATCCCATGAACGTTCTGTTTTTTCTGATGGTTTTACATAGTATGTTAAATCCTCAAAATCTATTTCAGATAAGTCTCCACCCCATGTAGGCATCGGCATTCTGTAGAACTCTTTTAATGCATTTAGACGATATTCTAACATCCATTGTGGCTCTTCTTTTCTTTCAGAAA
>CAKMQO010000196.1 GCA_927911695.1 uncultured Gemella sp.
AGTAATAAAGTACTTAGGATTACTTCTGTCTGATACGTTACCATTATGATTACTGAACCATAAGCTAATGATAGAGCAAGTGAAACTTTCCCTAAGTCAGCTTTAGAGTAACCGTATTGGTCGATTAAATAAGGGATAGCAAGTGAGAAGTTTTTTCTGATTAGATAGTACGCTGCGTATCCAATGAATACCCCTGAGAATACTTGCCATCGAAGTCTTTTATATTCAGCATCTGTACGAGCACTGTCGATTCTCGGTTTAGGCGCTGAAGCTTTTAAAAATGAAAACATTTAGAATTCCTCCTTAACTTCAATTATATATAATATTAAATTAATATAGTTTTTTTTTATTATAAACCCTTTTATTTAATAGGTTTTTATAGCAATTTAGTATTTTTTAAATCGCATATTTATTTAAACTATTTAACTTATAAAATTATTATATAAGACTAGAAAAACGTTTGTAAATGGTAATAGAGAAAGTTTTTTTCTTTTAGAAAATACCTTACACTTTTTGTAAGAAAAAATCCTACAAAATATAACGATTGATAAATCAACTATTATAAAGTATAATGGTTTTTAAATGATTGACTTATCAATTAATAGAGGAGAAAAATATGGATGTTAAAGACTATGTAAAATTATTACACGATTTGAAAATTTTAGAAATAAAAGTCGCGAATATTTTCGAAAAAAGATTAGAAATAAGTTTAACAAGATTTCAAATTATAAAATATTTATATGAAGTTGAGGTTGCCACCCCTAAGCAACTAGCACAATTATTAGAAATAGATGCGGCAGCCATAACAAGACATTTAAAAATACTAGAAGAAGGAGAATATATAACAAAGCGTCGTAATGAGCAAAATAATAGAGAAGTATTTGTAGAACTTACACAATATTCCAAAAATAAAGTGGATCAGTGCGTTAAAGAAACTGATATTAGACAATTTATTGGTCCAGAATTTACCAATGATGATTTTGAACAGTTGGTAAAATTACTTAATAAATTCAATAATAATTTAATTTAAAAAAGAGGTATAAAGATGAGTATAATAACAATAATTCTAACAGTTTTAGTAGCATTACTATTTTTCTATATTATGTATTTAGAAACATTTGCTACAGATTCTGATAGTACAAGTAGAGTATTTAATATTGAAAAAGAAGAGTTACAGAGACCTAATTTAAATGTTTTATTTAAAAATCAAGGTGTATATAATGGATTAATCGGGGTTGGCTTACTGTACGGAACATTCTTATCAAAAAATCCTAAAAAAAATTGTAGGAATGTTACTAATTTATATTATATTAGTAGCTAGTTACGGTGGTTTAACTAGTGATAAAAAAATCATTCTAAAGCAAGGTGGATTACCAATCTTAGCTTTAATTTCATTAATTTTATAGAGAGGGATTTAGCATGAAAAATACAGCAGTAATTATTGGGGCAACTGGAGCAGTAGGTAGAGAAATAGTAAATGAGATATTAAGTGGTGAATATTATAATAGAGTATATATTTTAGGAAGAAGTTCTATCAGTAAATTACCTGATGATAGTAGGTTGGAAAAGATAATCATAGATTTTGACAATATAGATTTTGATATGGATATATTAGAAAATGCAGATGTTTTTGCTAGTCTTGGAACAACGATAAAAACTGCAGGTTCAAAAGAAAATCAAAGAAAGATTGACGTTGACTATACAGTGAATTTCGCTAAGCTTTGTGAAGGGAAGGTAAGAAGCTTTAATGTTGTTTCAGCATTAGGTGCTAATAGCAAGTCGAAAAACTTCTATAATTCACTAAAAGGTGAACTAGAGGATAAGCTAAAAGAGATGAATCTTGGAACGCTTAGAATTTTTCAGCCATCACTTCTTATTAGTAAACGCGAAGATAAGAGGTTTTTAGAAGAAATATTTATGAAGGTAGCGCCGATTTTTCAATTTGTATTAAAAGGGAAAACTAAAAAATATAGTCCAATAGAGGCTAGTTTATTAGGGAAAGTAATAGTTCGCTTTGCAACTGAAAATAAAGGAAAAGGAACATATACTTATAATGATTTTTAATAGAAATTAAACTAAATTATCTAGAAATAATTGATAGTAATTATCATTTATTTCTAGATTTTGTTTTTTATTTATTGTAGAATATAAATATGACATATATTAAGGAGTGACATTATGAAGAAGGAAATGGGACACAAATTTTTAAAAAATTTAGGTAAAACTAGATTGAGACCTGGAGGAATCAAAGGTACCAATTTTTTGTTTGCTCATATAGAATTTAAAAAAGGTGACAGGATTCTAGAAGTTGCTTGTAATAGGGGTGTAAATCTTCTTGCTTTAGCTAAACAATATCCAAAAACTACTTTTATAGGAATAGATGTGGATAAAGTAGCAATATTAGAAGCACAACTTGAGGCGATGAAAAATAATCTTAGTAATATTGAATTTATTAGAGCTGATGCCTTCCATTTAGAATTTCCGGAAAATAGTTTTGATTATATTATTAATGAAGCGATGTTAACTATGTTTAGTAATAAAAGTAAGACTAAGGCACTAAGTGAGTATTATAGGGTATTGAAACCAGGTGGATTACTATTAACTCATGATATCTTATTGCTGAACAATTACGAGAAAACAAAAAAACAATTATCTGATGCGATTAATGTAAATGTATCACCATTATCTAAAGAGGACTGGTTATCGTTATTTGAAGAAGCAGAATTTAAAACGGTTAATTATATGCATGATAAACTGACACTACTTACAGTATCGGGACTATTGGCAGATGAAGGGGTAATAAATTCACTAAGAATAATTAAGAACGGTTTTAAAAAAGATAACAGAAAGCAATTTATTAAAATGGGAACAACTTTTAAAAAATTAGAAAAAGATATGAATTTTATTTGTTTTGTTAATAAAAAAGTTTTATAATAAGAGTATGAAAACGTTTATATAAGAAATAGATATAGAGATAAAATTTTAAACAAGGAGAATTAGTATGAGTGTAGGAATAATTTTTGAAGAAGCGGGATTGTTAAAAAAACATGACAGATTTAAATTAGTAAAAAAGTAGGGAAACAAGGTGAACTAATAGCAAAACATAACCATCCAGAAGCCTTGGTAGTATTTACTTGTGTTAAAGGAGAGGTTAAGGTGTACTTAAATGATGATGAAGTACATATTGTTGAACCAGGGAAAGTTCTTCATTTTGATGGAGATAATTATATTAATGCTGAATTTTTACAAGATGGAGAAGTATTTGTAACTTTAATTCATAAATAATTCCTAAAATTATCATGAGATATTTGGCGCATAGAGTTGTATAAAATTACAGTCTTCCAATTGTTTTTATAGCGATCTAAATTATTATTTTAAGGGAGGATACATTATGTTAAATCAAGTAATATTAATAGGAAGACTAGTTAAAAAGCCTGAACTAAAAGAAAGTGATAAGAAAGTAAACTATATTAAAGCAACATTAGCTGTTCAATCTGATTTTAAAAATAAGGATGGAAATTATGATACAGAATTTTTCGAGTTTACTACTTTTGGTAAAACTGCAGAAAATACCGCTAAATATTGCGAAAAGGGAAGTTTACTTAATATAGTAGGAAGCCTAAACAACAATGTTTATACTGACAAAAATGGAGTAAAACACTATCAAATGTCTGTAATTGCTAATAAAGTTTCTTTTTTAAGCAAAGGAACGAAAAAAGAAGAAAAAGAGTCAGAAGACGTATTTGTCTTAGGTCAATAAAATTAAATACTAATTTAGATTGCATAAATCTCTAACATAGGTTAAACTGTGTTAGAGATTTATTTTTGTTGTATTCTTTATTTTTTTGTTGTATTCTTTATTTTTTTTTCGTATAATAATACATAAAAAATTAAAATTTATTAACAGAAAGGAAGAGGCTTTATGGAAGAAATCAAAGCAAAATATTTTAAAGATGATAAATTGATGACAATACCAAAAAAAGAAAAGAATAAAATCCCTGTGCTTCAGTTAGTTTTACAAATGTTAAAGGAAAAATCATTAGAGTTTACTGAGAAAGAACTAAATGAAGCAATTAAGGAGATTTATCCGGATTATTCTCTAATTAGAAGATATCTTGTTGATTATAAGTTTTTAGAAAGAGATAATTATGGAAAAATGTATAAGATTGTAGGGAAAGAAGATGAATAATACCAAATTTTATTTATTTGTATAGTATTTTATCTATAACAGCACTATCATTCTTTAATCCGGTTTTGTATATTTATCTGTTGTCAAAAGATTTCTCTTTTACTGAAGTTGGGTTATATTTATCGATTTTTTGGTTGGTTTCATTTATGACTGAGCTTCCATGTGGAGCAATCACCGATAATATAGGAGCAAAAAATAGTATTCTGCTAAGTGTGGTTTTTAGGGTTGTTGGATTAATATTGTTGCTTAGCAATAGTTTAATATTATTATACATATCTGCAATATTATCTGCCATTGCCGAGTCATTTCAATCAGGAACTTTAACAAGTTGGCTGATCAATGTTAACAATAAAAATAATGAAGAAATAGATATAGATAAAGTTCTTTCTAGAAGTTCACTATATTCACTATTTTTCTCAGCGGTAATAGGATTTATAAGTGCAAAGTACGTGTATGTATATTATAAAAGTTTGTCGATAATATTGAGTATGTCAATTTTTATTATTTCATTTTTATTTACATACATTTTTATGAAAAAATTAGAACAGACACAAAAAATATCAGTTGAAAAATTAAAAGATTCACTTGTTACGGTGAAGAATTCGTTAAAAGAAACACTATATGTTAAAAGTAGTATTTTTCTTATGATACTTTTTGTTATTCCTTCTATTTTGGATCTTGGCCCATCAAACCAGTGGCAAGCTGTATTTGAAAAGTTAGATGTAGATATTATAGGTTATATTTGGGTTGGCATATCAGTTAGTGGAATGGTAGGTAGTGTAATATATGAAAAATTATCAAATAAATTATCGAAATTACGCATTTTATATTTCTTTGTAATTGTAAATCTTGTAATGCTATTAATGTTTATTTTTATTCAAAATGTATATGCTAAGTTTGTACTATTTATGTTATATATTATATTTTCACTTTAATGAGTATACAGATCAATGTATTTATGCATAAATATTTGGTAAAAAGTGATGAAAATAGGACTACTACAGTTTCTATATTTTATACTTTTGAATCTGTCATTGTAGCAGTATTATTATCTGTAAATGGAGTACTAACTGACAAAGTAGGAATAGAAAATACATGGTTAGCATTTATGGCATTTGTAGGAGTAATAATTTTATCATTTATGTTCGTAAAACTGAAAAAAAGTAGAATAAAATAGTTTAATTATTGATTTTAAGAATCTTCAGGGAGTGACTCAAAAATCGCGATTCTCGGAATCGCGATTTTTTTAGAGTCACCCCCGCACTAGTTTATTAGATATCTAAAAAGCTTTTATAAAGCGAATTTAGATATCAATAACTACTGCGTCCATGAGTTCTCATATGAACTTTGTTAAATTTTAGGATTTTTTGGGTCAGCTCCTTTTTTTTGTAAAGGTAAACAATTTATATTGCTTATTAATTAGAT
>CAKMQO010000197.1 GCA_927911695.1 uncultured Gemella sp.
ATATCTTATTCCAGGACCATCAACATTCCCGAAAGATTCAACTGAGTGAACATTAGCTGTTAATTCTTTTTTTTCTTCTACAGAATTTACTTCTACTTTTCCATATCCTATCTCCTTCCTTTTGCTATTATAGTTTAATTATAACGTATTTCATTACTATTCTGTAAATACTTTTACTTTTTTATTTTTGATTTATTAATCTAAAAAAGTGGAGGCTTTTTAGCCTCCACCTTCTTTTTAATTATTCACTTAATTACATGAATTGGTGCATTGTACGGCTTAATACGTCACGTTGTTGTTCTGGAGTTAAACTGATTAGACGTACAGCGTATCCTGATACACGAATTGTGAAGTTTGGATAATCTTCTGGAGATTCAATTACTTTAAGTAAAGTTTCTTTATTGAATACGTTAGTATTTAAGTGGTAACCACCTTTTTTGAAGTATCCATCCATCATTGCTGTTAAGTTTTTGATTTGATCTTGTTTAGTTTTACCTAATGAGCTTGGTGTGAATGCAGCAGTTAAACTGATTCCATCACGGCTGTATTCATATGGTAATTTAGCAACTGAGCTTAAACAAGCTAGAGCTCCACTTTGGTCACGTCCGTTCATTGGGTTAGCACCTGGAGAGAATGGTTCTCCTGCACGACGTCCATCTGGAGTGTTACCAGTTTTCTTACCGTATACTACGTTAGAAGTAATAGTTAAGATAGATGTTGTAGTTTCATCTGCACGGTAAGTTTCGTGTTTTTTAAGTTTAGTCATGAACACTTTTAGTAATTCAACAGCGATTTCGTCAGCACGATCGTCATTGTTACCAAATGTTGGGAATTCACCTTCAACTTTGTAATCTACTGCTAATCCAGTTTCGTCTTCGATTGGAGTAACTTTAGCATATTTAATAGCTGATAAACTGTCTACTGCTACTGAGAATCCAGCGATACCTGTTGCCATGAATCTTCTAACTTTAGTATCGTGTAATGCCATTTCTAAGCTTTCATAAGAGTATTTATCGTGCATGTAGTGGATTACGTTTAATGTATTGATGTATAGTTTACATAACCATTCCATGAATACATCGAATTTAGCCCAAACTTCGTCGTAGTTTAATACACCACGTAGAGGTTCTGTTTTAGGTCCAACTTGGATTCCTAATTTTTCATCACGTCCACCGTTGATTGTGTATAGTAAAGCTTTAGCTAAGTTAGCACGAGCTCCGAAGAATTGCATATCTTTACCAGTAGTCATACCACTTACACAACATGCGATAGATTTATCACAAGTTCCTAGGAAGTCTGCTAATAATTCATCACTTTCATATTGGATAGCACTGTGGTTGATTGAAGATTCAGAACAGTACTCTTTGAATCCTGTAGGTAATTTAGTTGACCAAAGGATAGTTAAGTTTGGCTCTGGAGAGTTACCCATGTTATCTAATGTGTGGATGAAACGGAAGTCTGTTTTAGTTACTAATGATCTTTCAGCATCTAACATTTCCCCAACGATTAATGTAGCCCAGATAGGGTCTCCTGAGAATAATTGGTTGTAGTCTGGAGTACGAGCAAATTTAACGCAACGTAATTTTAATACTAAGTGGTCAATTAATTCTTGAGCTTGAGATTCGTTAATTGTTCCATCTTGTAAATCTCTTTCAATATAAATATCTAAGAATGTAGCAATGTTACCGATAGACATCGCAGCACCGTTTTGTTGTTTAATAGCTGCTAGATATCCGAAGTATAACCATTGAACTGCTTCTTTAGCATTTGTTGCTGGTTCAGAAATATCAAATCCGTAGATTTTAGCCATTTCTTTTAATTCACCTAAAGCACGAATTTGTTCATTAACTTCTTCACGGTCACGGATAACGTGCTCAGTCATAACTCCATCAGCACCGATTTTAGCTAAATCATCTTTTTTCCAAGCGATAAGTTGATCTACCCCGTATAAAGCAACACGACGGTAGTCCCCGATAATACGTCCACGTCCGTATGCATCTGGAAGTCCAGTAATAACACCAGATTTTCTTACTAAACGCATTTCTGGAGTATATGCATCGAATACACCTTGGTTGTGAGTTTTACGGTAGTCAGTGAAGATTTTAATAACTTCTTCATCTACTTCATAACCATATGCTTTACAGCTGTTAACAGCCATGTTGATACCACCGAAAGTCATTAAAGCACGTTTAAGTGGTTTTTCTGTTTGTAATCCAACGATTTGTTCTAAATCTTTTTCAATGTATCCAGGTCCGTGAGAAAGAATAGTTGAAGGAATACTAGTATCCATGTCTAATGTTCCACCAGCTAAACGTTCTTGACGCATTAACTCGTTGAATTTTTCTACTAATTTAGTAGTTGCTTCAGTTGGTCCAGCAAGGAAAGATGAGTCCCCTCTGTACTCTGTATAGTTAGATTTAATAAAATCTACTAAATCTACCTCTGTTTGCCATTTCCCACCAACGAATGCTTTTTTTTCTGCAACTGTTGTCATATTAATGTCACTCCTTAAAAATTTTTATTATAATATGTGATAAATAAAATTTATTAATTAAACTATTTGTTACACTCTTAGTGTACCTCAACCATATTAATTAAGACAATATTTTTCTTATTCAATTTGTGTACATTTTGTGAACTCCAGTGCTAGTACAG
>CAKMQO010000198.1 GCA_927911695.1 uncultured Gemella sp.
TAATATTTTGTAAAGTTATAACTTTACAAAATATTATATGGAGGTTGTTATGTTTTGTAATAATAGATTGAAATCCTTACGTACTAAACAAAAAGTTTCTCAAACTGCAGTAGCTGAACACCTTGGTGTTACACGTGCCGCCTACAATAGTTGGGAAAAAGGAAAATACATACCTAATAAAAAAAAATTTAGACGAACTGGCACTTTACTTTAATGTAGAGACTACTTACTTTGAATCAGAGTATGAGATAGTTAATAAATATCTCCAATTAAACGAGATAAATCAAAAGAAACTTTTGACTATGGCTAACGAGCTATATGTTTCTCAATTATATAAATATCAAGTTCACGCAAAATTATCCGCTGGTTTAGGTAACTTTTACTATGAAGATTATGAGTTCGATACTGTTTACTTCGACAAAGACATATCATACGATATAGCCTCTTGGATTGATGGAGATTCTATGGAACCAAAATACCACAGCGGAGATGTTGCCTTGATTAAAAAAACTGGATACGATTTTGACGGATTGGTTTATGCAGTAGTCTATAATGAGGAAACATACATAAAAAAAGTCTTTCTAGAAGAAAATACAGTTCGTCTAGTTTCTATTAATGACAACTACAAAGACATAATAGCACCGATAGAAGAAGTAAATATAGTAGGAGTTGTTACAGATTCATTTAAACCTATAAAAGAGGTGTAATAATATGGGAATAATCGACTATACATTAGAACCTCATTCAGACATAGCCTTTATAGATATGAAGTCTTTTTATGCGAGTGTAGAATGCGTAGAACGTGGACTTAATCCTTTAACAACCTCACTTTGTGTAATGAGCAGAAGTGATAACTCTAACGGTTTAATATTAGCAAGTTCCCCTGTTTTCAAAGAAGTCTTTGGAAAAAATAATGTAGGTAGAAGTTATGATCTTCCCTTCGATATTAATACACGACGCTTTTCATTTTATAACGCAAAAAGACAAGGTCTTGAAATAACTCAACAATATATCAATCATATTGAATCTTGGGCCAAAAAACACTCATCGTCCCCCCAAGAATGACTCTATATATCGAAAAAAATATACAGATACTCAACGTACTTAAAGATTATGTTCCAGATGAGGATATTCATCCCTATTCTATAGACGAAGGATTTATCGATTTAACGCAATCGCTCAATTGCTTCATAAAAGATTCTACAAAAACAAGAAAAGAAAAATTGGACATAATTTGCGCAAAAATCCAACATGATATATGGAAAAAAACAGGTGTTTACTCCACTGTAGGAATGAGTAATGCAAATCCTCTTTTGGCAAAACTTGCTCTAGATAATGAAGCGAAAAAAACTCCAACTATGCGTGCTAATTGGTCATATGAAGATGTTGAAACAAAAGTGTGGAATATCCCTACACTTACTGGTTTTTGGGGAATAGGAAACAAAACAGAAAAAAGATTAAATAAATTAAAAATATATTCTGTTAAAGACTTAGCAAATACTAATCCAGATATATTAAAAAAAGAATTCGGTATAATTGGAGTTCAGTTATGGTTCCACGCAAATGGAATCGATGAGAGCAAACCTTCAAAACCTTATAAACCCAAATCAAAGGGCTTAGGTAATTCACAAGTACTACCTAAAGATTATAAGATCAGATCACAAATAGAACTAGTTTTGTCAGAAATGGCAGAACAAGTCGCGATAAGACTAAGAAGAGTTAAGAAAAAGGCAAAATCAGTACATATCCATATAAGTTATAGTAAAATTGAAAGTAAAAAATCTATTAATACGTCTAAAAAGATTAACCCTACTCAAAGCACAAAACAATTAACCGATCATGTTCTATCGCTGTTTAGAAGTAAATATGACGGTGGTGCCGTACGCTCTATTGCAGTTAGATATGATAATCTAATAGATGATAATCTTACAATCTATACGTTATTCGATGATATTAAAGCTATTGAAAAACAAAGAAAAATTGATAAAACACTAGATACTATACGTGATAAATACGGATTCTTATCAGTTCAAAATGGAAGTATGTTAATGGAAGGTTCACGTGTAAAAGAAAGAAGTAAACTAGTAGGAGGTCATGCTGGTGGCATGGATGGAATAATATGATAAATAGAAATTATCTTCCCTATAAATCTGCAAGAGAATACGCTGACCGTGGAATGGCTAAGTGGATGGGCTTTTTCATCTCAGAACACACTACCGCGATTAATACGCAAGGTGACACTATAGATTTTTCCAACAAATATGGATGAAGACGAAAAAAGATTACTATTAAACCAGCTATATTTCTTTTAAAGGTCTATCGTATTTATATACCTCTACTCAACGTAAACCATATCTAGGAAAGGTGGTTGATTGTACTAACGATATTATTTATTTTTCAACTAAACAAAATATACTGCAAATTTCAATCAGCGATATTCTAAAAGTTTCTTTAGCAGAGGAATTAGACTATGAACAAACTTAACCAACATGAGGCCCAATTTGATTATTTTAGTAGTAATTACGATCAATTTGAAAAAGATTTTTATAAATATTCTGCATTGAATGTACCCTTGACATTTTTAACGGATGATATTCTAAGTTTAATGGTAAATAACAATAGCAACTTTTTCAGATTAACCGCTAGTAAATCAAAAGATAATAGAGATCACTATTTTTTCTTTAAGATTTCATCACCTGTAGAAAATAAGATGGTGAGAATCTTTTCAATATATTGGACATAAATTCATAAATGAAAAATAAAACTCGAAACTAGGAAATCTTCCTAATTTCGAGTTTATTTATTTTTAAATTCTCTACTTTTAATTTAATAGATTCTATTGTTTTTGTTTTCTTCTAACCGCTATCGCTGCTGCTAGAGCTAATAAAGCCATACTAATTGTCTGTTCTGACTCTAAACCAGTTTTTGGTAATTCTTCTTTTTCTTTTTTAGAAGATTTTTTTTCTACTGTATTAGAATTAGTTACATTATTATTAGAATTTTCTTTTTTATGTTCAGCTTTATACTCTGCTTTAACCGGTGTTACTATTTGAACACGGCTTTCTAGATCTTTAGCCCCTACTCTGATTCTTTCTAGAATAGTAAATTTGCTGAAGTGGTTTATTTTGAATTGCAGCGAACCATCACTAAAGCTACTTTCAACTTTTTCTAAAACATTGTTGTCCGCTATGTGATATACTTCTAATTCTGCATTGTCATTTTTCACTACTGATACTTTAACTGTACGTTCAGCATCACTATCTAATTTTTTACCATCTTTTTTAAAATGAATTTCAAAAACTTCAATAACTTTATATTCATTACCTAATTTTTCAATAATAGTTTTATTTAGCTTCTCATCATTTATTGCACCTACAAAGACATCGTCAGCTTTTATTTTGTTTTTATCAAAAGATACAGCTACATCACGCCCAGATAATGTTGCAGATAAAACTTTATTTTCAACCGGAGCATTATTCTTTGAGGTTTCTTGGTTTTTATTATTAGACGAATCAGTTTTATCTGAAGTTACTTTTGGAGTTTCTTTACTAGGAACTTCTTGTTTATTTTCTGCAACAGTTTGTTCTTTAGGAACTTCCTTCTTATCAGATTC
>CAKMQO010000199.1 GCA_927911695.1 uncultured Gemella sp.
TAATAGATAATTAAGGGCATTTATAGTATAATAGATAATGGTTTGTTATGATATGAAATAAGAAGATTTGACCATGTCATTGATTTCTAGATAATAGAAATTTTTAATAGAAAGTTTATTAAAAAAGTGTAAAAAAATCATAAAGGAGATTTTTAAAATGTTACCAAAGTCATTTGAACAGTATAAATTTAATGAATTTGTAAATAAGGCAGTAGTAGATTAGGATTCGATAATCCTACAAAAATTCAAGAGAGAGTATTCTCACCAGTATTAAAGGGAAAAAATATAGTTGCAAAATCACAAACGGGAAGTGGGAAAAGTCACTCTTTCCTACTACCAATTTTTAGTAAATTAGATGTAACTAAGAAAAAAACACAAAGCATAATTTTAGCTCCAACTAGAGAACTATCAAGACAACTATACGATATGGCATTACATATTGCTAGTTTTTCTGAAGAAGATATTAAAATAACATTATGTATTGGTGGACAAGATTTAAATAGAGATATTGAAAGAGTATCTAATGCTCCTCATATTATTATAGGTACACCAACACGTGTATTAGAATTAGATAAATCAAGCGCCTTAGCTATTAAAGAAGTTGAGAGTCTTGTTATAGATGAATGTGATATGATGATTGACTTAGGATTCATGGAAGATGTTGATAAAATTTCTAAAAGAGCAGCGGAAAATTGCCAATTTTTAGTATTCTCAGCGACTATACCAACACAAATGAATCACTTCTTAAAAAAATATCTAAAAAATGCACAGTATATCGAAGTTGATAATGCAAAATTTGGAAAAATTGAATATATTTTAATTCCAGAGAAAAGTTCATCTCGTTTAGAAAAATTACACGAAATTACTACAGTTATTAATCCATATTTAGCACTTATCTTTGCTAATAAGAAAACTGAAGTTGAAGAAGTAAGTAGCTATCTTATTTCTAAAGGATTAAATGTAGGTGTTCTACACGGAGATTTAACGCCACGTGAACGTAAACAAATGCAAAGAAGAATTAACAACTTAGATTTCACTTATGTTGTAGCAAGTGATCTAATGAGTCGTGGAATTGACATTGAAGGAGTGAGTCATGTAATTAACTTCAATATTCCTAATGATTTAGATTTCTTTATTCATAGAGCAGGACGTACTGGACGTGCAGGATTAAGCGGAGACTGTATTACAATCTACAACAATAAAGATGAAGAAAAATTACAAGATTTAGAGAAACGTGGGATTGAATTTAATCACCAAGATATTAGAAATGGTGAATTCGTAGAAGCTAAAGATAGAAATAAACGTCAAAGTAGAAAGAAAGTTGTAGCTGATCATAACTTAACTGAGAAATTAAAATCAAAAGTAAAAGTTTCTAAAAAAGTTAAACCAGGTTATAAGAAAAAATATAAATATAAAATGGATAAACTTAAACAAAAAGAAAGAAGAAAATTTGCTAAACGTAGTAATAAGGCGAATAGAGGTAAATAATGAAGAACTTGAAAATTGGATCACATGTGTCAATGTCTGGAAAAGAAATGATGCTTGGTTCTGTAAAAGAAGCGGCTAGTTACAATAGTGATACATTTATGATTTATACTGGAGCTCCTCAAAATACTAGAAGAAAACCAATAGAAGAACTACGTATTGAAGAAGCTCGTAAGCTAATGGAAGAAAAAAATATAAGTGATATTGTAGTACATGCCCCTTATATTATTAATTTAGCAAACACTATTAAACCTGATATTTACCAACTTGCAGTTGATTTTCTAAGGCTAGAAATTGAAAGAACTGAAAAAAATTGGTGCTAAAAATATCGTTCTACACCCAGGATCACACGTTAAGGCGGGAGCTGATGTAGGTATAGCAAGTATTGTTAAAGGATTAAATGAAGTTTTAACAAAAGATATGAAACCTAATATTGCTCTAGAAGTAATGGCAGGGAAAGGTAGTGAATGTGGAAGAACATTTGATGAAATTGCTCAAATTATTGATGGAGTTACATTAAATGAGAAATTAACTGTTACCTTTGATACTTGTCACGTTTTTGAAGGTGGATATGATATCGTTAATGATTTAGATGGGGTGCTTACTGAGTTTGATAAGATAGTAGGATTAGATAGAATTCAAGTTCTACATATTAATGACAGTAAAAATACATTAGGTGCACATAAAGATCGTCATGAAAATATTGGATATGGTGGTATTGGATTTGATGCGATTAATAGGATTGTACACTTAGATGAGTTTGCCAATATTCCTAAAATTTTAGAAACACCTTGGTATGGTGAAAAGAAAGATGTTGCACCATATAAAGATGAGATTGCGATGCTAAGAAGTAAGACGTTTGTAGACTTTAAAAAATAGTTAGTACAGGAGGTTACCTATGAAAATATCAGAAGAAAAAAGTTGATAAGATAATGAAACTTTTAAAAGAAAAAGGATATAAATATACTGAGAAGAGAAAAGCTATGGTTGAGCTATTAGTAAATGAGGATAGATATATAAATGCAAAATATGTCTCTGAGACTCTTGGTAAGATGTATCCTGGACTAAGTTTTGATACAATCTATAGAAATCTAAGTACTTATGAAGAATTAGGGATTTTAGAAACAACTGAAATAAAAGGTGAAAAATATTTTAAAATCGAATGTTTAGAAACTGATCACCATCATCACCACCATATATGCTTAGGATGTGGAAAAGCTAAGATTATTCATGTACATGTATGTGACAATTTAGAAATTGATGAGTTGAAAGGTTATCAAATTGATGGGCATAAGTTCGAAGTTTATGGTTTGTGTCCGGATTGTTTGAAAAAAGAGGATAAGAAATAATGTTTGAAGGTATTTTACCAATCTACAAGGAACGTGGAGTTACAAGTCACGATGTTGTTTTTAAAGCAAGAAAAATTCTTCAAATGAAAAAAAATTGGGCATTCGGGTACACTAGATCCTGAAGTCGATGGAGTATTATTACTGTTGCTTGGTGGAGCTACAAAAGTAAGTGATTATGCTATGGATTTAGGGAAAAGCTATAGAGCGGAAGTTTGCCTAGGTCTTAAGACTACAACTGAAGATCTTACAGGTGAAATAGTAGATGATTGTAAAGTTAGTAATATTAACATTGACGAGATAAAAGAAATTTTATCATCTATGATTGGAGAAATAGAACAGACTCCTCCGATATATTCCGCAATTAAAGTTAATGGTAGAAAACTTTATGAATACGCTAGAAGAGATCAATTTGATGTAGAAATTCCAACGAGAAAAGTTAATATATACGATATTACTTTTATAGAAAATAGTGAATATTATAAAGATGATAGATTTTATTTTTCAATTGATATAAGTTGTGGGAAAGGAACATATGTTCGAACTATAGCTACAAGTATTGGTGAAAAATTAAATTTACCTAGTACGATGAGTAAGTTAACAAGAACTAGAAGTGGTGAAATAACTTTGGAAAACTGTTTGAAGTTATCAGAAGTTGAGCAAAAAGTTCAAGATGGAAGTTTGGAACAAAGTCTTTTAAGAAAAGAATATGCTCTTGAGGAGTTTCAATTTGTTGAAATACCGAAATTTAGAGCGAAACAAGTAATGAATGGTTTGAGGTTTAGAAAAAATCAATTTCCAGATTACGATTTTACAGATGGAATAGTTTTTACATATGAGAATGAGGCAATTGCAATTTATCATCTAAAAGATAAAGAAGATGAATTATTATCAGTAAAAACGACATTTCCAAAAATAATAGAGTAGGTAGATGAAGATGGAAATATTTAATATTTCAGATATAAGTGAGATTAAGGAAGAAAATAAAAAGAGAGTTGCAGCATTAGGTTTTTTTGATGGTATTCACAAAGCACACCAAAAAATAATAGGGAGTGCTGTTGTAGAAGCTACAGAAAAGGGATTTAAATCTGCAGTAATTACATTAGATAAGAGTCCAAAGGAATATTTTGGAAAAACTAGTGAGGAATCTCTTACACCAACTAATAAAAAAAATGAACTTCTAACAAGTCTTGGTGTAGATGAGGTATATTATTTAGAATTCAATGAAAAATTACAAAAATTATCAGCTGAAGAATTTATAAATAATATCTTGAAAAAATTTAAATGTAGACAAGGTTTTTTGTGGATTTGATTATAGATTTGGTTACAAAGGATTAGGAACACCAGATTTGATAAAAGATAGTGGTATAGAAGTAATAGTTCAAGAAAAACAAAAAATAGATGAGGAGAAAATATCTACGACTGTATTAAAAGAATTCGTCAGAAAAGGTGAATTTTCAAAATATAAAGAATACACAGGAAGATTTTATTCTATTTCTGGTTTAGTAGTGAAAGGTAGACAACTAGGGAGAACAATTAATTTTCCGACAGCTAATCTTGAATTAGACGGAAAATATCTATTACCTGAGACAAATGGTGTCTATATAACTAAGATTAAAGTTAATAATAATATTTATAAATCAGTTACCAATATTGGTTATAATCCAACGGTATCAGATGAAAAAAATAAAAAATTTATAGAAACACATATTTTAGATTTTGATGAAGATATATATGGAGAAAAAATCGAAATTTACTTCTATGAATTTTTACGAAAAGAACAAAAATTTGAAAGTTTTGATCATTTAAAAGAGCAACTTAAGCTAGATAAAAAAAATTGCGAAGAAAAAGATTACTAAAATGTTTATTATTGTACTGATTTTAAATGTTATCTCTTGAATTATATTAAAAAATGTTGTACAATAACTAATGTTCCTTATTCGTGGTATAGAAACCCTCCAGGTTCTACACTAGGATTAAGGTCGCAAAATAAAATTATATGGAGGAAATTGCAATGGCAGCAATTAGTCAAGAAAGAAAACAAGAAATTATCGCTCAATACCGTACTCACGAATCAGATACTGGTTCTCCAGAAGTACAAATCGCAGTATTAACTGCAGAAATCGATGCTTTAACTGAGCACTTAAACACTCACAAAAAAGATCACGCAGGTCGTCGTGGATTACTTAAAAAAGTTTTCCGTCGTCGTCACTTACTAGACTACTTAAATTAAAAAGATATCCAAAGATACCGTGAATTAATTAAAGCTCTAGGATTAAGAAGTATAATTTTTAATAACAATAAAGGAAAGCAATTTGAGAAATCAGTGCTTTCCTTTTTTATATTTGCAACGAATATGATGATACGGTAAT
>CAKMQO010000200.1 GCA_927911695.1 uncultured Gemella sp.
TTCCATCTATTTAACTTAGAATCTACCTTATCTTTTTTTATTTTGGCAATATTTCTCTCAGAATTAAATAAAACTATATTACTAGCACCTAATTCAGTTAATTTTTGCATTAAATATTCAATTTTGTCATTCTTTAATGGCGGAATAGCCACTGTTATCTTTGTCGATAATTCATTAGTCCCTATTACTTGTTCATACGGCGTAATAAGAACCTTGTCCACATTATTATCAACAATCGTACAAATGTATTTAATTTCATTATTAAATACAACATATACTTTATCTTCTATTTTCTTTCTCATAATTCTTACAATATGATTACTGTCATCCTTAGACAATTCATATGTTGATTCAACATTCAAATCTTCATTTATAAAATACTGTTGCATAAAAAACTCCTAAATTTTTTAATCTTACAATTAATTTTACCTTATAATTCATATTAATTCAATAGTAGCAATCCTAATATAAAAGTAACGACTCGTAAATCTAATTTACAAGTCGTTACTCATTTTATCAATTGTAGATTAAAAATAATTCAAACAAAATTGACAATAATATTGAATTTAAAATATATTAGTTAGCTTCCAGCTGGAATATATCCTTCGATATGTTGTTTAGCTAATTCTTCATGCTCTGGATAAGTTTTTGAGAAATAAGCTTTTCCATCTTTTGTAGCATGTAAGAAGTATAAATAGTCTGTATTCTCAGCATTATTTAATGCTTCATAAGACGCAGACCCAATAGATGAAATAGGTCCTGGTGGTAAGCCAATTACAGCATAAGTATTATAAGGTGAATTTAATGATAATTCTGCCTGCGTTGGAGCTCCAGTTAACTTATTAGCTGCATAATTTGCTGAAGGATCTGTCTGCAATTTCATTCCTTGAGCTAATCTATTTAAGAATACACTAGCAATAAGTTTATTCTCATCTGATTTCGTAGATTCTTTTTCAAGAATACTTGCCATTGTCATATAATCATGAATAGAAATTTTTTTATCTTGACCATTTATTTTCCAAGTTCTATTATTTTTCTTGTACAATGGCACTACTTTTTCGTTAGTTAACTTAACCATTTTAGTAATTAAGCTCTCTACAGTCTCATTATCACTTATGTCATAAATAGCTGGATATAAATATCCTTCTAAAGCATATTTAATGTCTTTTCCAAAAACATCATCCGTAATTAATTCAGGGAATTGTTTCTGTAATTTTTTAATAAATTCAGCATCATTAACTTTTTCTAAAAATTCATCACTACTTAATTTAGTTTTTTCTAAATTCTTAGAAATTTTAAGAATACTGTCACCTTCTATTAAAGCGAATGAATTACCTGAGTTAGCTTTATTTTTAGTACCAAGCTCTTGCATAATTTGAGATAAGCTCATGCTTTGTTTTAAATTAAAGTTACCCACGTAAAATGATATATTCGGGTGTAATCTTGCATAGATTTTAAATACTTCTTCGTTTTTTATTAAACCTTTAGCTTTTAACTCCTGAGCAATCTTAGCACTACCATAATTTTCTTTAATTTCAACGGGAATGTCTTTATTATTAGTCTTATCAACTGGAGTTGTCATATAGTAAAACAGTGATAAGACTGCTATTCCTAGAACAACAAAGAAAGTAATAATTACAGGAATAATTGATTTTTTCTTCCTATTTTTTTTCTTTAGTTCTCTACTTCTTCTAATTTTATCTTCTTTCATCTTTTACTCACTTTCATCGTAGTAGAAAGTATCTAATACTTCTGAAATCATATCATATTCTTCGTCTGTTTCGACTGGTTCAAATCTAACACTATCCTCACCATCTTCAACACATACCATTGGGAAGATGCTAATTTCCTCTTCGTCGATTGTTTCTTCTTCAGCAAAAATATAGTATAAGTTACCGTTTGTTGGATTAGTAAATTCTAAAATTTTACGGTATTCTTTTTCTTCACCTTCTAATGTACTAAGTGTGTACACCTCTTCTGTATTATCGATACTAATGTTTTTTAAGTCTTTCTCTTGCATTTTATTTTCCTCCTGAAATATATATATTAATTTAATTTATCTAAATATGTCTGAAGTATTAATACTGCAGCCATTTTATCAATAACATTTTTTCTTTTTTTTCTTGAAACATTAGCTTCAAGAAGTACTCTTTCAGCACCCATTGTAGTCAAACGTTCATCTTGTAAAATTATTTCAACATTTTTAATTTTCTTTTTCAATACCTCTACAAAATACAGTGTTGCTTCTCCTCTAAAACCTACAGAATTATCCATGTTTTTAGGAAGACCAACTACTATTGTTCCTACATTATGCTCTTGAACTAATTCCTTAATTCTTTTAATTTTAAAATCTTTAATCTGCTCATTAATATTTATAGTTTCTATACCTTGAGCAGTTAGCCCTAACAAATCACTAACGGCAACACCTATAGTTTTTGATCCGTAATCAAGGCCCATAATTCTTTTATCTAACATTTAAGACTCCTGTATAAAAAAGTATAATAAGTACTCTAGTATATCATCCATTTCTATTAATCTTATTTGCTCCCTTGCATGATTATCTCTAGGAATATATACTGGATCAGCAGTTTTGATATATCCCATTAGTTGATTAATAGGATCGTAACCACGCTGTTTAATTGTCTCAACAACATTTTTTAAAATATTGTGAATATCATTTTTATCATAAAAATTGCTATCAAATAATCTTGTTTCATCGAAATTTGTCATAATCTTTACCTCCGATTATACTAACTCTACTAAGATACCTACTGCATTTTCTCCTGTATGTGTCGAAATAATTGGTGTTGTAGTAAATATTTCATCTTCACTTACTTCATAACCAAAAGCTTCTTTTAATTCTGCTTTGATTAAATCTACATACTCATCAGCTAAAGCATTTGGCAAGCTGATATTTTTTTATAGTTCTATTTTGTTTTTCTTTTTCAATATGTTTTATTAAAGTATGAACAACTTTTTTCTTACCGCGCACTTTATCTAAAGCAACTAACTCAGTTTCTTTTAACTGAGTTAAAACTTTAATGTTTAGTAATCCTCCAATTAAAGCTTGCGACTTACTTAGTCTACCACCTTTTACCAAATTGTCAAGTTTATCGATTGTAACATACGTTAAAATATTTTTAGTTTTCCCTCTTAAATTCTCTGCAATTACCTCTACGTCAACATTTTCTTCAAGTTGCTTTAGACACTCTTTAAGTAAGAAAACCATACCTCTTGTTGTTGTCTTAGTATCAATAACATGCACTCCCTCAAATTCTGAACTTGCAGTAACTGCAGTATTATAAGTTCCACTTAAAGCTGAAGACAGAGTTAAGACAATTACCTTATAGTCTTCACTAGTCCATTTTTCAAAAGCTTCTATAAATTTTCCTATTGCAGGTTGACTTGTCGAATATGAAGTTGCAGTTCTCATTTTCTTGATATATTCATCATTACTAATTGTACGATAATCATACTCTGTACCATCTATATTAATTGTCAGAGGAATTACATCCACATTATATTTTTTAATTTCATCAAAAGTTAAATCACTAGATGAATCAATAATTACTTTTACTTTTTCAACCATTTACTCTTTCCTCTTTCTTTTATAATGTATAAACACAAAATCAAATTCATTATCTTCGTCTTTTAAAAATTCTTCTCTACTTATTAATTCCCATTCATTTTCATCAAATTCAGGAAACTTCGTATCAGCTTCGACAATTGTATTTACTTCTGTTATAAACATTTCATCACATTTATCAAAATATTTATTATATATCATTCCCCCTCCGAAAATATAAGCATTTTCCGTCTCTATATTCTCTAAAATAGAATCGTCTGTATATACTTCAATATTTGAATAGTGACTTAAAGAATCCTTATCACGAGTTAAAACCCTATTAATCCTATTTGGAAGTGCTCTACCAATGCTATCTAAAGTCTTACGTCCCATGATAATAGTTTGATTAGTTGTTAATTCTTTAACCCTTAGCATATCATTTTTCAAACGCCATGGAATAGTATTTTCCTGGCCTATTGATTTATTTTTATCGTATGCAACTATTAATGATAACATATTATACCTCCTAAACTGCTATTGGTGCTTTTATAAATGGATGACTTTCATAATTAACAATCTCAACATCTTCAATTTGAAGATTGAAGATACTTTCAAAATCATTAACTTTTAATTCCGGTAAAGAATACGGTGTTCTAGACATTTGTTCTTTTACTTGATTAAAGTGATTTTTATAAATATGAGCATCACCTAACGTATGAACAAATTCACCTACTTCAAGACCACATTCCTTAGCAATTAAAATAGTAAGTAATGAATATGATGCAATATTAAATGGCACACCTAAAAATACATCTCCGCTTCTTTGATATAACTGACAACTTAATTTCCCATCGTTCACATAAAATTGGAATAATGAATGACAAGGAGGAAGTGCCATAGTATCAACTTCTGCTGGATTCCATGACGAAACTATTAAACGACGAGAAGATGGATTAGTTTTAATTTGGTCAACAACATTTTTTAATTGATCAATACCATTAAAATCTCTCCATTGTTTTCCATAAACATTACCTAAATCACCAAACTTTTTAGAAAACTCTTCATCTGAAAGAATTCTTTCTTTAAAATAGTCATTTGTTCTTTGTACTGTTTTGAAAATTCTTCGTCAACTAGTGTTCTATGACCAAAATCTGTCATATCTGGTCCACTGTATTCATCACTTTCTATCCATTTTTTAAAGGCCCATTCATTCCATATATTATTTTTATTTTCAAGTAAAAACTTAATATTAGTGTCTCCTTTGATGAACCATAATAGTTCAGACCATACTAAATTGAAATTTACTTTTTTTGTAGTCAATAATGGGAACCCTTCAGATAAATCAAACTTCATTTGGTAACCAAATATACTCTTAGTACCAACACCTGTTCTATCTTCTTTTTCTATTCCATTTTCTAAAATATGATTACATAATTTTAAATACTCTTTATCTGCCACTCTAATTCTCCATTACGCTTTATAGTTGTGTTTCCTTAAATATTTCATTAAATCTTTAATTTTCTCTAATGAACTTTTACCGAAGTGATGCTCAATACCTTCTACTTCTTCGTAAACTTTATCTTCATCTACCCCTATTAATCTTAGAAAATCTTCTAACAGTTCATGTCTTGTTAAAGCATATTCCCCCATTTTTCCCCTTGCTCAGTCAGGGCAATACCTCTATATTTTTCATATACAATATAGCCTTCAATATCAAGTTTTTTTAACATTTTAGTTACAGTAGATGGATACACATCTAACTTTTCTGCTATATCCGCACTTCGTGCATATCCTTTATTTTTTACTAAAGAATAAATAACTTCAATATAATCTTCCATAGTTGGTGTTGCTTTTGCCATATTACATTCCTCCTTTATAAAATTTTAAATGGTGATTTTTCAACATTTGATTTAATAACTTCAATACCCTGCCTAGAAATATAATCTTTTAACAAGTCTTTTACTAAACTTTCTGTAAAATGACCGATATCAATAATATTCTTTTTCATTTCTATTGCATCAAGTGCAACATGATATCCTACATCTCCTGTCAAGTAGATATCAACTTCTGGTAGTGAATATAGGAAATCAGCCCCGCTTCCTCCTAATAGTGCTACCGTGCTAATTTCTTTACTATTTCCAATAACTGCAGAAACACTTTCCAATAAGAATTTTTCTTTAATATATACTACAAAATCTTCAATAGATAATGATGAGGATAATTTTCCTATCCTTCCTAATCCAGCTTCCTTATCTAAATTATGCTCAAACAAGACTTTAATATCATCTAATTCAAGCAGTTTGGCTAAGTAATCATTAAGTCCTAGTTTCGCTGAATCTAAGTTAGTATGAAATGAAATTACTGAAATATCATTTTTTTATTAAATCTCTAATAATATTAGACTTGAAATCATCTGTAAAATCTAATGATTTCAGTGGTTTAAAAATAAGAGGATGATGAGAAACTATTAAATCTACATTATTATCTATAGCTTCTTTTACTACTTTTGTAGTTACATCTAAGCAAACTAAAACCTTATTAACATTACTCTTATTATCACCTAACATTAAGCCGACATTATCCCATTTTTCAGCAAGTTTAACATCCGCTAATTCATTTAGTTGATTGTATATATCTTTTACAGTGATCACAAATCTAACCTCCTTTAATTGTTTTCATATTATTATAACACTTTATAAAAAATATTGCCATAACGAAACATAGTTTGTAATTAAAATAACATATTTATTTTCTATAATAATTTTTCTATCTCTATAAAATTATAATGTTATTAATACTTTATAAACATTAATAAACTTTATATTCACCTCATATACACTAGACATTTTTTCTATAATATATTATTATTGTTCATATAAAGAAATTAGTAGGAGTTAACTATGCAAACTGTAGAAGGTTATTTAAATAAAATTATTTTTCACAACAAAGAGAATAATTATTATATATTATCTATATTTTTAATGATCAGTACGATTTTGTTGATGGAGATTATCTTAGTGTTGTCGGTACATTTAACGACTTCGAATTCGTTGAAGATGATTTATATTCATTTAAAGGAGAAATTGTACAACATAGAAAATATGGAACACAATTATCTGCAATCGTTGTAGAACCTGTAATTGAAAAAGATAAAGAAGCTATTGTTTCTTACCTTTCAAGCTCTATATTCCAAGGTGTTGGAAGAAAAACAGCTGAATTAATAGTTGATACACTTGGAGTTGATGCATTAGATAAAATTTATGAAGATAAAGATTCTCTATTTAACATAAAAGGTATTCCAGAACAGCGAAAAGATACAATATATGCTACTATTGTTGCAAATAAACAAACACAAGACATTATCCTTAAACTAAACGAGTATAATCTTAGCAATAATTTGATTCTAAAAATATATAACTTCTATAAACATAATACACTTCGTACTATTACGGAAAGTCCCTATTCCTTAATAAAAGATATTAAAGGTATTAACTTTAAAACAGTAGATAAAATAGCCGAAACTAATGAAATAGCCGCAAACGATCGCGAGAGAATCCTGTATGGTTTTATTTACACAATAAACTCATTTTGTTTTTCAACCGGTAATACATATATATCAAAAAACACACTACTCTATAATACGTTTAATATACTATATAGCTCTAGAAATATAGCAGTAGCTAAAGAAGATATACTATGTTCTTATGACTACGCATTAGATACCGGTAAGCTAATAGAAATTGAAGACAGAGTATTTTTACCTGAAATTTACTATTCTGAGTACTCTATTTACAGTGACATTAGTAAAAGATTAGAACTCGAAGATGATTTTGATATAAGCGACAGCTTACTTGATAAATATATAGAAGAGGTTGAAGATGAATTAGAGATATCATACGATATCGTGCAAATAGCCGCAATCAAAAATTGTATTAAAAATAACTTCGCTATTTTAACCGGTGGTCCTGGAACAGGGAAAACTACAATAATACTTGCCGTAATAAAAATCTTCCAAAAAATTAAAAACTACAGTATTCACGACTTACTTGATGAATCTAGAAGTATTCTTACTCTATGTGCACCTACTGGTAAGGCTGCAAAAAGAATGTCAGAAAGTACTGGCTTTTATGCTTCAACAATTCATAAAGCTATTGGTTGGAGTACAGAAGATGAAAACATGGAAGAATTCGTTAGTGAAAAATCTATTAAATCAGAACTAGTTATAATCGATGAATCTAGTATG
>CAKMQO010000201.1 GCA_927911695.1 uncultured Gemella sp.
ACTCTTGTTTTTATTAAATTAGAATTAGTTAATAGTTAAACCACCAATAAAAGCTGTAGGAATAGCAACAATTAACCCATAGTAAAATACTTCAGCCATATTTAAATTGAATGTTTTAGTGATAATACTTGGACTAGGGTGCGGTGGGAATAAAGCGTGAATAGTTAAAACCCCTATACTTGCGGGAAGAGCTAAATATATCTTATCTAGTTTTAACTCCTTTGCTACTGCAAGAATAATTGGAATTACTAAAATAAAAGCTACATCAAAGAATAAAGAAAAACTTATACACATTCCAGCTATAAGTAAACCTAATTGGATTCTCTTAACTCCAAATACACTAATCATTTTCTTTGCAGTAATCTCTACTGCACCTAATTCTTCCAATATTTTACCAAACATTGCTCCTAAACCTAATATTAATGATAAATGTCCTAGAAGAGATCCAGTCCCCTTCTCTATAGAATCTATCAATGTATTAGGGGGAAGTCCTAAAAATAATCCTAGAATAATAGCAACTATTAATATTGATAAAAATGGCTCAAAATGTAATTTTGTTATTAAAAATATAAGAGCACTAATACCAATAAATACTAACAATAATTTATAGGAATAATTTCCTATAAAAAATGCCAGTGAAGAGTAGATTATTAATCCTAAGATAAAAAATATCTTATCTAATTTCATTATATTCTCCTTAATTTCATTAGGTAATTATAACATTATTAGTATAGATAAGTAAAGGTAAACGCTTTATGATTTATTTTTTTAGGAGATCAGCTATTTTTTCAAATGTTCTAGAATTTCGTATAGTAATAGATTTATAGAAATTTTCTTTTATTAAATATTTATGATAGGAAGTTTTTAAGTAACTTGTTTCGTTGTATTTACCCCAGAACACGGCACATTTACCAAAATGAACAGCCTCATCTTGTAAAGGCATTTGTTCTATACGCGCTCGCATAATTGAATAGTCTATTTCATTAGTATAGAATAATACATCTTTTCTATATAAATCATTAAACCACCAACTCGGTAAATTTTCAAGTTCCTCAAGATACTCACTCTGATTAAGTATTACTTTATTAATTCTAAATGGATAACTATTCAATATTGTTGATATGTTTTGATTAACAGTATCGATGCTATCAGAAGTATCAAATATTATATTTCCACTATTTATATATGAAATAACATTAGTATAACCTAAATGTGAAATCATCTCTTTAAACTCAGCCATAGAGACTTTATTCTTACCACCGACATTGATTCCACGAAGCAAAAGTACGTATTTCATTGGTTTCTCCTTTTATAAAAAACTCTCTATCATCGAAATAATAGAGAGTTTTATCATTATTCTAAAATTATGCTCTTGATACGTAAGAACCTTCAGCAGTATTGATAACTAATACATCTCCTTCTTTAACGAAAAGAGGTACTTGTAAAGTGTATCCAGTTTCAACTGTAGCAGCTTTAGTAGCTCCTTGTGCAGTATCACCTTTTAACACCAGGTTCTGTTTCAGTTACAGTAAGTTCTACTGTTGTTGGTAAGTCAATTCCTAAGATTTCATCACCAAACATTAAGATTGAAACTTCCATGTTTTCTTTTAAGAAGTTTAATTCATATTCTAATTGTGCTTCAGGTACTTCGATTTGCTCGTAAGTAGCGTTATCCATAAATACATATGCTTCACCAGTTGAGTAAAGGTATGACATTTTTTGGTTGTTAATTTGAGCTTTTGCAACTTTTTCACCAGCTCTGAAAGTTTTATCGTTAACAGCACCAGTACGCATATTTCTTAATTTAGAACGTACAAATGCAGCTCCTTTACCAGGTTTAACGTGTTGGAATTCCATTACTTTCCAAATGTTTCCATCAACTTCGATAGTAACTCCAGTTTTAAAATCATTAACTGATATCATTATTGTATTTCTCCTTTAAATTGTATTAATATTATTATAAATAAATTTTTTTTAAAATCAAGGTAAAACTCACTAATTTTAGTGTAATTTATATAAAGTTCTCTAATAAATAATTTTAGGTTTACATAAATATGTTTACGTAAACTGTAATTATTTGCTTTCTTTTACAGCTTCTACCATGTAGATTCTATTACCTTTTTTTAATAAACTTATCTTCATACTCAGTATGAACGTTCTCTTCTTCATAAACACTATTAGTTAAATCTAAAGAAAGTCTATTAAAAGTAAATCCATATTTAGCATAGCTCATTAAACTGTATTCGAATAAACCTTGATTATCAGTTTTTTGAACTATTGTTTTATTTCCATTTAGGATAGTTTCATAACGTGCTAAAAACGTATGGAATGTTAAGCGTCTTTTCTCATGTCTTGTTTTTGGCCAAGGATCAGAGAAGTTAAGATATAATTGATTAACTTCACCTTCAGCAAAATATTCTAGTAGATCTTCAGCATTTCCTGAGATAAGCTTTAAGTTTTCTCTATGAGTTTCTTCAACTTTATCTAATAGAAATGTTAAAACAGTTGGTTGTGCCTCCATAGCTATAAAGTTAATTTCTGGGTGTTTTTCAGCAAGTGTATGAATAAACTTACCTTTTCCACTTCCTATTTCCAAATGTATTGGATTATCATTCCAAAAATTTCTTTCCATTTTCCTTTATTATCCTTAGGTTGTAAAAATACAACTGGACTATTCTCTAGACGCTCTCTAGCATCTGCTCTATTTCGAACTCTCATTCATGCACCTTTCTATTTTAATTCTATTGTTTTATTAAATAATTGTTTGTTTTCTAATACTTTATCTTTTGAACCTAATACACAAGTATATGCTTTAGATTTGATATTTTCAAATTCAGTTGCTAATTTTCTTAAATCTTCTACTGTTGTATTCTTTATTTCATTTACAAGTTTATCATAAACTTCAAATGGAGAATTAGTGATGTATTTGTTTAATGAATATGCAGCTTGCGCACTTGGCGACATTAGAACATCTAATGAATTTAGTGTACCTATAATATATTTATTAAGATCTTTTTCATCAGCATCAATATTAGATATGTAGTTGTTAATATTATAATATATCTCTAGAGTTTCCGTTAAGTTTGGATCACGATATGACCATAAATTAAAATCACCAAAAGCATTAAATATCACTCCAGAACCATAGGCCCCATTTTTTACACGGACATTATTCCATAAATAATCTAAGCTTAATATATGTCTTAGTACTAAGTGTGTACCAGTGTAATCATTTTATATTATAACCTGCGCCAACGTATTGAACTAGTGAATCAAAGTAAAAACCTTCAGAATAACCTTGTTCTTCTAATTTAATTTCAAGACCTTTTTGTTTATCTAATTCACTAGGGTATTTAGCTAAATATAAAGATATAGTTTCTTTGAAGTTAGTATATTCTTCTTTATTACCGACAAAGTTAACTAATAATCTAGCTTGATTAAAAATTAGACTTGTAACAGTGTATAACTGTTCTTTAATTTTATCACTATTTTTTTCATAGTTGTTTACTAATTCACTTATAAACAAGTAGAAATCATATTCTCCATGATATGAAGCAAGTTTACTTTGAGGATTATAGAAACCACTAATACGTCGTGCTACAAAAGCATGTCCAGAATTTTTAAATCTACTTTCTAGCATTAACTTAATTTCTAAGAGAACATTGTATAGTGCTTCTTTATCTTCAAAATCTGTATAAAGTGTAGTTTCATCTAAAATCTTAGCTAGTGCTCCAGCTTTTTCTACTAAATTCTTAGCACTTATTATGAATTTCACTTCACATTTTTCACTCTTATGTTTTCTAAAAACATCAACATAAGAACTAATACCACCAAGATTTGCACCTATTTCTTTTATTACTTCAGCTTCAGTTTTATTTTTTGTATTAAAGTTAAATAATAAATATGATAATACTGATGCATATTGTAACTGTTCAACTTCGAAATCACTTATGTCAAATAGTAATTTAGAATATGAAATACCATTAGTCATAGTATCATAGTGCGAATAATTTATACCTTTGTATTCTTCAAAGAATGTTTCTTCAAATGGATTTTTTAGCTCTACTTCTTTAGCGTTGACACTTTTAATTTTTTCTAAATCTTCTTTTTTAT
>CAKMQO010000202.1 GCA_927911695.1 uncultured Gemella sp.
GGGGTGACTCGACAAAATCGATTTCTTCGAAAATCACGATTTTTGAGTCACTCCCCTAAGGTTTATTTTATATTCTATATTTCTGTTTTTTTCAACACTTCTCGCGCTTCTTTTATTACATCTTCTATTATGTTCTTAACAGGGCGAATTTCAGTCACTAATCCTGCTATTTGTCCTGCCATAACAGATCCGTTTTCCACATCTCCATCGTAAACAGCGCGTCTTAATGACCCTAACGTTAACTCTTCTAACTCCATAAGAGTTGAAGATTGTTCTTCTAATTCATGATATCTTTTTGTAAGTTCATTTTTAATACCACGCACAGGTGCTCCGAATTTTTCTCCGGTTAAGGTAGTAGATGTATCAACCGCTTCTAAGATCATATTTTTTATATGCGTCTGTCACCGGACATTCTTCTGAAGCTAAGAATACAGTTCCCATCTGGACTCCACTCGCTCCTAAGCAATATGCCGCAGCCATTCCACGTCCATCAGCAATACCACCAGCCGCAATTACAGGAATATTCACCGCACTTGTTACTTGTGGTAATAGCGCCATAGTAGTGCTAGCTCCAACGTGTCCTCCAGCTTCCATCCCTTCGACAACAACAGCATCACAGCCTAATTCTTCCATTTTCACCGCAGCTTTTACAGAAGGAATAACTGGAATAACTTTTATCCCCGCTTCTTTTAAACGCGGCATGAATTTTCTGGGTGTTCCCGCCCCTGTTGTGACGATTTTGACACCTTCTTCAATAACAACATCGATTATTTCATCGATATTCGGCATCATCAGCATTAGATTAACCGCAAAAGGTTTATCGGTAAGTTCTTTACACTGTTGAATCTCTTTACGTAATTCTTCAGGATTCACTCCCCCTGATGCCAGTATTCCTAATGCTCCAGCATTAGATGCTGCTGAAACAAGTTCATGTCTCGCTATTTGAGCCATCGCACCTTGAAAAATTGGATACTTTATCCCTAAAAGTTTAGTAATTGTCATAACTATTCTCCTCTATCAATTTTTTTATTTTTTATTACGTCCCAGCTACACTTCCTAAAAAGTACTCTTAGTCATCTTATTAGAAAATAAATCTAGCAACTACGTAGCAAACTATCATTAAAATCACCGATGATAAGAAGCACGCTGTGAATACTCGCACACCACGTTCTTTAATAACTTTAAAGTTAACACTCATACCAAGAGCTGCCATTGCCATACCTAAGAAGATATACGCTGCATCAACGAAATAAGGCGCTAATGGTTTTAAGAAAGTAACATAACTTCCTAAAATACTCATAAAGATAAATCCTAAAATAAAGTACGGCATCGGAACTTTACCTTTCGTTTCATCTTGAGTTTTTTTTATTAACTACAATTAGCACACCTGCTACAACAATAAGCATAAGAACACGTGACAACTTAGTAAGAATCGCAGCATCAAGAGCTACTTGACCTCCTGCTCCTCCTGCCGCAACTGCGTGGGCTATTTCATGAAGACTTCCTCCAGTAAATACTCCGTAGTTATATGCATCAAGCCCTAAATAAGGTTGCAAGGTTACTTCTATCAAGGTAAATACTGTACCTAAAATCGCAACTACCGCAACAGCAAGAACACTGTTATCTGTTTTTGCACGAAGTTGACCACTTACTCCCATAACTGCCGCAGCACCACAAATACCACAACCACATGAAGAAAGCAATGCAAGTTCATGATCAACTTTAAACGCACGACACATAAAGTAAGTTAAAGTAATCATAAATAGTACAATAAAGAAGGCAACGACTAATGTTTTCTTCCCTTCGGCTAAAAGTCTATCTAACGCTAACTTAAATCCGAGTAAAATTATCCCAAGGCGCAAGAACTTATTACTTATAAACGGAATATCCGCCTTAACCTGTTCTTTCAATCCTTTTGACGTTTGTAACGCCATACCGATAACAAGCGCAATAACCAAGTGCCCAAAAAGTTTTAACGCTGGTACTTGCGCAAGATATTTCGCAGCTAACGAAATAACTAACATTATACCTAATGTATAATAAAAATTAACACTCTTAAATCTTTCCATAAAAGATTTCCCCTTTTATAATATTTGTTAAAAAGTACATATAACTTAATTATACTACTTCCCGTACTTCTCTTCAAGATAACATCTTATTATTTATTTTTATGTAATCTTGAGAATTTACCTTCGTATAAAAAGCCAGGAAAATGAATCTTCTGATTCACTCCCTAGCTTTCTTCATTAATTTTTATAGATAGACTCTGTAAAGTCTTGTGATTGTCTTAAATAAGCTTTATATATTTCTTTTTTAAGTTTTGCACCGGAGTTCTATATATGAAAGTCTCTGAGCCGTTGTGTTCCCTTGATTTATTTGAGCCATTTCTTCTCGAACAGCTTGTTCCATAAGTTTTTTTAATTTTTCTGAACTATCTATGATTACTTCTTTTCCATTGTAATTTATCGTAATTGGTTTTAGTCTATCTAATTTTGTAACACGCTCATTAATTTGTTCTTTTTTAAACTCTGCATACGATTTTCTTAGAATTCTATCAAAAATATATTTATCTGATAACGGTACTCCCTCTGCTTCAGCTTGTTGTTTATACTGATTTGATACATAAGGTACAAATCCCTCATAATATCCTAGAGCACCCATAAGTTCAAAGGCTTGTTTTCTGAATGTAATATCCCCACTCATACCTTTAGGATTTTCACTAACTCCAAAAATCGTATCAAACATATCTACAAAATAATATCCATTAGCTTTTATATCACCTTTACCATTAAATCCATTTATAATGTAACGATTCACTAAAATATTATTATCTATTAAACTATTAATATCTGATAGATTTCTCGCTTCATCTAAAGTAATTTCTGAGATTTTTTCACTGTTATGCGTAGCTTTAACCGCTTGGTTTGTATATGTTACAGGTGTTCTAGTCCCTATTGAATTTATCGGAGTTATTTTTTTGAAATATTTAGCTTTTTCTTCAACTGTAAGTTGTTTTGTTGCTTCTGCTTCTAGATAATCTAAACTATACAGTACATCAAAACTTCCATGCATATAAGATTTTAAATCTTCAGCTGTTTTGAATCTATCTGGCGTCTTGTTGTAGAAGCCATTTTTATTACTTTCATCGTAAACAAAGTTTAAGTTGAAATATGTATCTTTTTCTGGTGTATAAGAGTTCTCGAATATTCCTCGGGCATAGAACTCCGCAGCTGTACCATCTCGACGACCATGATTATTGAATAATACTGTTCTATCTAATAAGTGCGTCATTTCATGAGAGTAAGTCGCTGACCCTCTATCATCCAGAACTCTATCTATGAAGTAACGTACACCTACTCCATTCGCCTCAGCTCCTA
Organism: uncultured Gemella sp.; assembly: GCA_927911695.1. GTDB lineage: Bacteria > Bacillota > Bacilli > Staphylococcales > Gemellaceae > Gemella. The sequence continues at coordinate 3,378 of CAKMQO010000202.1, forward strand.
CAATTTGCGATGGTGAGTACATTCCTAATGGTGTCATGAAGTCTTTAACACCTTTATCTGCTGTAGGACCTGACTCTTTAGACCATGTTTTAGCTATTCCAGCAGTCGTATACTCAGTATATTTCTTCATCGTATCTATAATTACTCTATTAGTAATTAATTTCGGACGATTTTCCGATTTTGTTATTCTATATAAAGTATCAATATAATTAGCCTGCCTTGTCGCAGTTAATTCTATCAATTCTTTAACCTTATTAAGCTCTTCGGTATACTTAGCCTTATTCGTTTTCTCTAAAGAAGTATCCATATACGTTCCGATGTTTCCGTAGGTCACCGTCGCTATGTTCGTTATAGCATACACGCTTGGTTCTTTAATGTTCACCAAACCTAACAATGTAGCAATGTTTTGTTGTTTTCTATTATTTATTTGAAGTCCTTCAGCTCCATATTTTTCAGGATCAGTAGTTAATTTAGTATATAGCCCGACCTTTTCATCAGGTTTTTGTTTCGAAGTTTTTTCAACTACAATAGCTCGACTAGCTTTCTTCAACCACGTATCCCCATCCATATTGGTAAATGTAGTTCTATTGTAATCTAAGAAATCTAATAATGTTGGTTTATCTGTAATTTTCCCGAAGTATTTCTCAAATGTTTTTGGGCTATTAGTTAGTTTTAACTCGTCATAACTCATAGACCCAAGGTGTTTTAACCAATCTAGAGAAGTAACATCTTTTTTACCAAACGAGCTTGGATTATACGCTAATATATCACGGATATTAGTATCTCCAAAATCAATATTGTAAAATCTGTTTATATATGATAATCCTAATAATATTTTCTCTTTATTATCTTCAATATCACGTTTTACTTTTTCTCTATTTTGTGGAGTATCTCCAATAACACTCAATGTGTGCGCCGCAACTTTTTTAAGATTTTCATCTAGATTTTGTTTTGTTTCTTCTAATGTTTCTTTGATAGATAGTTTCTCTAGATATTCTTTTCGCAAAACTTCTTTTACTTCTACATCAGTTATCGCTGGATTAGTTTTTTGTAGTTCTTTTCGTTTCAAGAATAAATCACGAGTTATTTCTAAATCTGATGGGGCTAACTGTGATTTTAATTTTTCGTTTGTCAATAAATCCATAGACTTCATTTCAGTACTTGCTTGAGTTACATTCACTGCATTTTCTAAGTCTTTATTTACAGGAAGCAGGTGTGGTTTATCCTCTTTAGTACCCACTAAAATCACTCGTTGCTTCATAGGTTTAGTTATTTTCGTCTTCTCTACAGGATTTGTTAAATCTCCAGTTGTGGAATTGACTTCATAGGTTTTTGTCGTTGTTGTTTCACCCTGTTCTCCGACCTCTTCAACTACTTCTTTTCCTTTCAGAAGTTCTGGGTTGTTTCTTTTCTGTTCCGTAATCTCTATAGGCGTTACTATTTTTTCTACATTACCTACTTTTACTACTCTATCTACTGGTTGTTTTTCTATTTTTTTAGAAGTTTTTTCTACTATTGATCCAGTAGATTCATCACGAGTATACGAAGTAATAGTTATTTCCTTACCTTTTTCACCTGGTATTTCTTCTTGTTGCACATTATAACCTAAATCTGGCGATGCTTTATAAATTGTCTTGTAATCCAACTCTTTTTCTGTAGTTACTGGAGGTGGAGTAACTGGTTCACCTTCGGTTACTTTATCTAAAGATGGTCTTTTTGGGATTGTGTTCACGTCAGGTTGTTTAGGTTCTTCAGTTATTGGTTTCACCTCTGGTTCTGGTTTTACCTCTAATACCGGATTCTCTGGTTGTACTAAACTATCTCCTTTTATGCTAACGTATGCTATTGGGTTTTCTTCTTTCACTAATGTAGGTCCGTTCCAACTTGCTAGCGGCTTCTCGGGCTGTACTAAAGGTTCTCCTTTCTCACTTACCACTCCCTCTGGGTTCTCTGGTTGTACTAGACTCTCGCCTTTCTCGCTCACCGCTCCTTCTGGGTTCTCTGGTTGTGCTAAGCTCTCACCTTTCTCGCTTACCACTCCTGCTGGATTCCCTGGTTGTACTATTGACTCTCCCTTTTCACTTATTACTGCTTCTGGATTCCCTGGTTGTACTAAAGGCTCTCCTTTCTCGCTTACTACTCCTATCGGATTCTCGGGCTGTACTAAAGGTTCTCCTTTCTCACTTACTACAACTTTCTCCTCTACACCTGTTTTTTCCTCTACTACTCCAGGAGTAAACTCTCCTTGTTCTTCTATCTTGATAGAACTACTTTTGTTTGTATATATTTTCCCTATTTCAAAATAGTAACCCGTAAAACTATAACCGGCTATTTCCTCTGGATATGGTAACATTCCACCTACTGAGGTTTTTATCACCGCTGGTTGAATTTCTTTAAAATCTTCAAAAGCCATCACTTGACTTAAATTACCACTGACAGTTAACATACTAACTAAAAAGATTAATTTCCCTTTTTTCTTCTTAATCAACGTTAAACACACCAACAACAATGCTCCACCTAAGACTACTGTACCTGATAAACTCCCTGTATTAGGTAAAAGATTATTCTTTTTATATACAAAATAATATTCTTTACCTTCTTCTACTTCTATTTTATTTTCTTCAAATACTTTTAGTTGTTTTTTTATCTGTTCTGATAAACTATCCTTATCTACCGCGTGAGTGGTAACTTCTTGCACTTCAGCCGCTTTTACTTCATCATTATAGTTTAAAGATAAAAACAAACTCGTTCCAAGCAACACTGAACAAGCTCCCATTTTATATTTTCTTATTGAGAAATATTGCTTTCTTCTAAAATTCTCTTTCTGCATAATTTTTTCTCCATATTTTCTTAATTTTATAATCAAATATACTATAGCAAACTTAAAGTGATTCCGCAACTATAAACAAAAATACAATTACTAAATACATATACAACGATTTCCTTTTTCCTTATAAATTCAAAAAAGACACAACTTTTATAGTTGCGTCTCTTTCTAAAAATTCTATTATTTACTATCCTAATAATAAGAACAAGTAGTGGGCTACAATACCCGCGACTATACCACCTATTGTGTGAGAAAGAATGGCTTTTGAAGATAATTTTCTAACTCCAAGTGCATCCATCATACCGATGTGTGTACTTAAGTATCCACTCCAGCACATTCCCATCGCTGTAAATACTGCGATATCATTTGGTCCAATAAGACCGCTTCTTAAAAATTCTGGTACTAAAGAAATCGCTCCTCCTACAGCTCCTAACGCTGTGATTGGGAAGGCAATTGCCTCTGCAGAATGGAATCCAAATAGTGGTTCAAGAATAAATTTTAATTTTTCACCTAACCAAGGTAGGAATCCTACACCTTCATAAGCCGCTCCAGTATATCCTCCAGCAGGCATTTTAAATGTTAACATCATTACAAAAGTACAAACGATAAGCACTCCTGGAATAATAGCCATACCCATTTCTACCCCTACTTTACCACCTTCTAAGATAGTATCTAGAGTACGTTGGAATAGATTACCATCACGCACGATTCTAACTTTATCCAGTGATTGACCTTCAACTTCAGCATCTACAACTGGATCTTCAGCTTCATCTCCGTAGTATTTCTTAGTTTGTCTTAACATTAGACGCACACTTATTATACTACCTATAATAGCTCCGACATTTCCGATGATCGCCGCTTTAACAAAGCCAGCACCTTGCCCCATCATAAACATCGTTACGATAAGTCCCATACCAAACGCTGTCCCTAAGTTACATAACGCTGGAACTTGGTACTTTTTAAAGAACGCTATAAAACGTTTATCTTTCGAGAATGGAATAATCGCTGGATTGTCTGATAAATACGTCGCTACTGCCCCAGTGACACTCGCCCCAGGCATTCCCCAAAGAGGTTTCATAAGCGGTGCAAATATTTTATTAATTAACGCTATCGCCCCAAACTCTGATAACAGAGCACTCATCGCTCCGGCAATAACAGCCATCGCCATAATGAAAAATACTGTATTCAGTAATAAATCATGAGCTGTTGCCATCATTGTTTTAAACATAAGCGGTGTTCCCATTTTTCTCGCCATCAGTCCAAATATTGAGAAGAATATCGCTAAAAAGACAAATGTTTCTAAACTTACAGCCTTTTTAACAACTACATTCTTTTTATGTTTTTTTGTTGTTTCTTCGCCCATAAAAAATCTTCCTTTCATAATTTTTTATTCTAATATTTTATTTTCAACTTCAATCTCCTTAAACTGTAATAATACAATTTAATTTATACATTATACCATAAAACCTTTGGTGTCGCAACTATTTGGATAATGAGGTAACTAATTAAAGTGCAATTTTCAGAATATAACGATTTCTCAAGATATTACAGCTAATTATCCTCGTGTATTTCTAACCGTTTTTTTCACTATACTCTAAAATTTCCTATTCTTTTGTAAAGATTAATTTTTTATAAATTTTATCATTTATTTATCTTCTGACTTAACATATTTATATTTTTTAATCTATAGATTGATATTTTAGATAAAACAACAATATTTATTATTCTAAATATTCACAAATAAAAAAATTCATTGAATTTATACCACTTTATGTAAGTTAGATTAATTGCAATAACAAGCCTTTTTTGGTAGAATTAAAAGGCAACAAAAAAATGTATAGGAGAAAAAATTTAATGCGATTGAAAAATGAAAATAATAATAAAATTTTAAAGTTTTCAATTAGAAAATTATCTCTTGGTGCAGCACCGGTTGTAATCGGGGCTTTATTTTTTGGAAGTCATGCACCAAGCGAAGCGCTTGCCAACGAAAACAACACAAGCGTTAAGTATACTTACTTAGCTGAAAATGAATTGACCGAAGCTGAAAAAAATTTAATCAAAAGAAATATACCTCAAAATGTAAAAAACAACGAAACATACTATATGGTTTATAAAAAAAGAAGCTAAACCTTCTACAGAGATTAAATCATTACCAAATACTGGACAAAGCTCACTACCTGTAGCTGGACTTGGAATTGGGACTGCAGTATTAGTAGTTCTTTTAATGTCGAAAAAGCATAGAAACAAAGTTCTTAGCGTTGTGTTAATCGGAGCTATGGGGCATAGTATGGTTATGTCTTATCAATCATTCGCTTTCGAAAACAAAGAGTTAGTACGTTACAACACACAAACAACAATTGCTAATTCTAGTGAACTTGCGAATGGTGTTATCAACATCGATGGATATCGTTATGTTGGATATTTCACTCTTAGCGACTTAGGTGTATTACCTCAAGGAGAACAAAAAGTTCTACCAAAACAAACACAACCTATCGTTGAGCCGACACAACCTCAACCAGAACCAACTCCAACACCTAAAGTTGATTACAAAACAACACCTGAAGTAGCACCTAAAACATTAGTAGAAAACAAGCCTGAACTTAAGTCTACTACTGAAGCTATAACTTTCAAAACTGTTGAACAACCAGATGCTACTTTACCTAAAGGGCAAACTAAAGTTGTTCAAGAAGGAGTTAATGGTGAACAAATCGTATTTAGCGAAGTAACTACTGTTGATGGTAAATCTACTAGTAAAGTTATTAAATCTTCAATTACAAAACAACCTGTGAACAAGATTATTGCCGTAGGAACTAAAGAGGAAGTCAAACCTCAACCAATCGAAGTTAATCCAAATAAACCAGAAGCTCCAAAGCCTGTAGCAGTTAAAGGAACTCAAGAAACTGGTAAAGAGGGGCAATCTTTAACTCAACCAGAACTTCCTGAAGCTCCAAAATCTGAAGAAACTAAACCTACTCCTCAACCGGAAACTCCAAAACCTGAAGAAACTAAACCTACTCCTCAGCCGGAAACTCCAAAACCTGAGGAAAAAGTTGACAAAACAGCACTAAAAGCTCAAATCGATAGAGCTATTGCACTTGTTCCTGCTGATTATTCAGCTGCAAGCTACGACGCTCTTAAACCAATTTTAGCCGCTGCGCAAAACGTCTACGCTTCAGATTCTGTAAAACAACCTGAAGTAGATAGCGAGACAGCTAAACTTAAAGCTGCTATCGATGCACTAAGTGTTGATAAAACAGACTTAAACAAAACTATCACAGATGCGAAATCAAAAACTAAAGAACACTACAGTGATACATCTTGGGCAAATCTTCAAAATGTATTAGCTGAAGCTGAAAAAGTTACAAACAACCCAGCAGCAAAACAAAGCGAAGTAGATCACATTAACGAGAAACTTAAAGCCGCTATTGCTGGATTAAACACAGATAAGACTGAACTTGAAAAACAACTTGCTGATGCTAAGTCTAAAGTATCTACTGACTTCAGCCCTGCGACTTGGTCTGCATTAGAAGAAGCAAAAAATACTGCTCAAGAGGTAGAAGATAACGCTACTGCTACTCAAGCTCAAATCGATGAAGCTGCTAAGAAACTTAAAGCAGCTATCGACGCTCTTAATGTTAATAAAACAAAATTACAAGAACAAATAACAATCGCAGAAACTAAACAAGAAGCTGACTATAGCCCTAAAACTTGGAATGAATTCAAAAAAGCTGAAATAAAAGCTAAAGAAATCAACAACCAAACTACTCCACTTCCTAAACAAAGTGAAATAGATGCAGCTACTAAAGCTCTTCAAGATGTTATTAAAGCTCTTGCTGTTGATAAAACTGCATTACAAAATGCTATTAACACAACTAACAGCAAACGTAAAGAAGAATACACTACTCAAACATGGAAAGCTTTAGAAGAAGCCCTTGCAGCAGCAAACCCTGTAAATGATGAAGCTACTACTCAAAGCAAAGTAAATGCAGCTACTGAAAAATTAGAACAAGCTATCAAAAACTTAGTTCCATTAACTGAAAAACCAATACTAAAATTCGTTGATACTGACAAAAAAGTATTAGATAAAGAAGTAGTTGCTAAGTATTCTCTAGAAAATCCAACTAAGACAAAAATTAAATCAATCACAGCTACTCTGAAAAAAGATGGACAAGTTGTTAAGACAATTGATTTATCAGAAAACAACTTAGATGCATTATTAGATAATCTAAAATACTTCCAAGAATATACCCTATCAACAACTATGGTTTATGATAGAGGTAACGGTGATGAAACTGAAACTTTAGAAGATCAACCAATTCAATTAGATCTTAAAAAAGTTGAAATTAAAAATATTAAAGAAACCAGCTTAATAAGCGTTGATGATGCTGGTAACGAAACTGACATCAGTTTACTTTCAGAAAATCCAGGAAATGTAGCTCCACTTTATCTACGAGTTACAACTCACGATAATAAAGTGACAAGACTTTCTGTTGATAAAGTTGAAGAAGTAGTTAAAGATGGCAAAACTTTATACAAAGTTACTGCAACAGCTCCTGATTTAGTTCAACACACAGGCGCTTCTAAATTAGCTAATGAGTACGTTCATTACTTCGAAAAACAAAAATTAAAAGAAGGTAATGTTTACTATAACTTCAACGAACTTGTAAAAGATATGCAAGCTAACCCTAATGGCGAGTTTAAACTTGGTGCAGACCTTAATGCAGCAAACGTAAAACCTAATGGAAAATCTTATGTTACATCAGTATTTAAAGGTAAGTTATCAAGTGTTGATGGTGGGCATTATTCAATCCATAATATAAGTCGTCCATTATTTGGAAATATTCAAGGTGGACACATCCATGATATTAACTTAGCTAATGTAGATATTAATATGCCAGGGGATAATCAAGTAGCACCAATCGCTAACGTTATTAAAGGTGGAACAACTATTGAAAATGTTAAAGTTACTGGTAACGTAGTTGGTCGTGATTGGGTGTCTGGATTTATTGATAAAATTGACAGTGGTGGCAGATTAGTCAATGTTGCATTTATTGGTAATGTTACATCTGTTGGTACTGGTGGTCAATATTTATCAGGTATTGTTGGTGAAAACTGGAAAGGTTACGTTGAACGCGCTTATGTCAACGCTAATATCACTGGTAAGAAAGCTAAAGCTGCAGGTATTGTTTATTGGTCTCAAAATGGCGGGGATAACAATGCTGTAGGTAGAGAGGGTGCTATTAAGAAATCAGTAGCTAAAGGAACTATTAATGTAGAAGATCCTATTAAAACTGGTGGATTTATTGGTAGTAATCATATGCTGGGTTCAGTTGAAGATAGCGTATCTATGATGAAAGTTAATAAAGGTAACGGAGAAATCTTCTATGGATCTGAAGATATTGATGACGATGGTGGTTACTGGTCAGGGATGAGACTTAATAGAAACCTTGTTGTTACAGGAGTAAGTGAAGGTAAATCTTCATATAATTTCTCTAAACAACAACATCGTATTAAATCAGTATCTCAAGAAGAAGCTGATGCTAAAATTGCAACATTAGGAATTACTGCTCATGACTATGCAATTAGCGAACCAGTAGTTAATACCCTTAACAACATCAAACCAAAAGCTGATACTTATAAGGATACTCAAGATTATAAAGCAGACCGCGAACTTGCTTATCGTAACATCGAAAAACTTCAACCATTCTACAATAAAGAGTGGATTATAAACCAAGGTAACAAGATTCCTGCAGATTCTAAATTATTAACTACAGAAGTATTATCTGTCACAGGTATGAAAGACGGTCGATTTGTAACTGATTTATCTGATGTTGATAAGATTATGATTCATTATGCTGAGGGTACTAAGGAAGAAAAAGCTGTCACTCAAAAAGAATCTCAAGTACAACAAGTTCGTGAATATAGTATTACTGGATTAGATGGTATTGTTTATACTCCAAATATGGTTGTAAAAGACAGAACACAATTAATCAGCGACATTAAAGCTAAATTGTCATCATTTGATCTAATTTCTCCTGAAGTAAGAGATCTTATGGATAAACGTAATAAAGCTGAGGAAAACAGTGAGAATCATAAGAATAATTACATTAAAAATCTATTCCTTGAAGAAAGTTTTGAAGAGGTTCGAGGAAATCTTGATAAACTTGTTAAAGCTTTAGTAGAAAATGAAGATCATCAGTTAAATAGAGACGATGCAGCTATGAAAGCTCTTCTTAAAAAAGTAGAAGATAATAAAGCTAAGATTATGATGGGTCTTACTTATCTAAATCGCTACTATGGATTCAAATATGATGAAAAGTCTATGAAGGATATTATGATGTTTAAGCCTGATTTTTATGGTAAAAATGTCGGTGTACTGGATTTCTTAATTAAAGTTGGTTCAAGAGAACATAATATTAAAGGTAATCGAACTTTAGAAGCTTATCGTGAAACTATTGGTGGAACTATTGGTATCGGTGAATTAAATGGTTTCTTGAATTATAACATGAAGTTATTTACAGAAGATACTGATATAAATGTATGGTATAAAAAGGCGGTATCTCACACTAACTATGTAGTTGAGAAACAATCTTCTAACCCGTTATTTGCTAATAAGAAATATCACTTATATGAGAACTTAAATAATGGTGAACATAGTAAATACATTTTACCACTTCTTAATACGAAGAAAGCTCATATGTTCTTAATTTCAACATACAATACTTTAGCATTTAGTGCATTTGAGAAGTATGGTAAGAATACTGAAGCAGAACGTGAAGAGTTCAAAAAACAAATCGATCTACGAGCACAAGAGCAAATTAACTACTTAGATTTCTGGTCTCGCTTAGCGGCTGATAACGTACGTAATAGATTACTTAAGTCAGAGAATATGGTACCTTCAGCAATTTGGGATAACCAAGACGTTGCTGGATATGGTTGGTCTGATAGAATGGGTCACCATAAGAATGGTGACTATGCTCCAGTTCGTGAGTTCTATGGTCCAACAGGTAAGTGGCATGGTAATAATGGTATGGGTGCATACGCTTATATCTTTGAAAACCCACAACCGCAAGAAGCTGTTTACTATATTTTATCTAGTATGATCAGTGACTTTGGTACATCTGCATTTACACACGAAACAACTCATATTAATGACCGTATGGCTTACTTAGGTGGATGGCGTCACCGTGAAGGAACTGATGTTGAAGCATTTGCTCAGGGTATGTTACAATCTCCGTCACTTACTAATTATAATGGTGAGTATGGTTCACTTGGACTTAATATGGCTTATGAGCGTAAAAATGATGGAACTCAAATTTACAACTATAACCCTAATGTATTAGATAGTCGTGAGAAAATTGACCATTACATGAAGAATTATAACGAAGCAATGATGATGCTTGATTATTTAGAAGCTGATGCTGTTATTTCTAAGAATAAAGGTACTAACGATAAATGGTTCAAACGTATTGATAAGAAATGGCGTGAAAGAGCGGATCGTAACGGTCTTGTTGGCGAACCTCATCAATGGGATTTAGTTCGTGACCTTAATGATGATGAAAAATCTCGTAAGCTGACTAGTATTGATGAGCTTGTTGACGGTAACTTTGCAACTAAACACGGATTACCTGGAAACAATTATTATCGTTCTGAAGGATTTGATACAGCTTATACAGTTATTAACATGATGACTGGTATTTACGGTGGTAACACAAGTAAGAGCGCTGTTGGTTCTATCTCATTCAAACACAATACATTCCGTATGTGGGGTTACTTTGGATACCTTGACGGATTCTTAGGTTATGCTTCTAATAAATATAAAGCAGAAGCTAACAAAGAAAACAAAGGTTTAGTAGGGGATGACTTCATTATCAAGAAAGTTTCTAAAGGAAGATTTGATACACTAGAAGCGTGGAAAAAAGCTTGGTACCATGAAGTTAAAGCCAAAGCTGAGAAAGGCTTCGTTGAAATCGAAATCGATGGAGTTAAAATTTCGACTTACGAAAAACTTCAAGAATTATTCGATGCCGCAGTTGAAAAAGACCTTAAAGGAACCGACTTCAAGAACACTGTTGATCTTAAATGGAAAGTATACAAAGCATTGCTTAAAAATTCTGACGGATTCTCAGGAAAACTTTTCAATGATTAATTTAAATAACAAAAACCTAGATTTAGAAATTTCTAAATTTAGGTTTTTTAATATTTTGCAAGTTTCTCTTTCTATATTCGAATTACGTTTTTTATGTTTAGATTACGTAAACCCCGTCCTCTAATTCTTAAAAAAAGGGCTGGTTTAAAAGCCCTAAAATTCAACAAAGTTCATATAAGAACTCATAGACGCAGTGGTTTATTGATATCTAAATTCGCTTTATAAGTTTTTAGATATCTAATAAACTGTGCGGGGGGTGACTCTAAAAAAATCGATTTTCTAAATCCGATTTTTTGAGTCACTCCCTATCGTTTTATATTATCTCTACTTCTTTTCTATATTGATCCTTAATGTTTTCATCAAGAACATCATCACTGATAATCGCCGTTAAATCTTTTAGTTGGAAAAATGTATAAAATGCATGAGTTGAAAACTTACTATGATCTGCTAGCACGTAACGTTCAGTCGCATTATTAAGAATCGTCTCGTTACAACGCCCTTCTTCTTCATCAGAGATAGTAACTTTCTCTAAATCTATACCATTTACTCCCACAAACACCTTATTGACACTTATTTTGCTAAGTGCATCTTGCGTGAAATACCCTATAAATCCTTTTGTTTTTTGACGATATCGTCCCCCAATAAAAATAAGATCACAAGATGGATTATCCTTAAACTGCTCAAACACCGTTAATGAATTAGTAACAATATTAATATCTCTATCTTGCAAATACTCCGCTAAATAACTCGTAGTACTTCCAGGACCGATAAAAATAGTCTCATTATCTTTTATAAGATCAGCTACCTTTCTAGCTATTTGTTTTTTCTCTTCAACATTTACAGAAATTTTCTTGTTGTAATTATCTTCTTGATAAAAGTTTTTCGGTTTTAATTTTGCACCACCATGTATTCTAGTAAGGTGACCATAATCTTCTAACTCCTGTAGGTCTCGGCGTATGGTCATCTCTGTTACCTTCATATCATGGGCTAGTTTGCTCACGCGTACTAAATGCTTTGTTTTTAACTCGTCTAAAATATAGCTGTGTCTATCTATTTTTAACATTTTTTCTCCACTCTAAATCAATAAATTTAACATTTATATTTTAACACTTTTTTTGAAAATATAAAACTAAAACATAAAAAAACATTAAAACGAACGTTAATTCTAACATAAAACACAAAAAACTAGCTGTTTTTAGGTTTAAGACTACCTAAATCAGCTAGTTTTTCTTTATTTTTCTTTATCTTCTTTTGTTTTTTCTACTTTTGGTTGTTCTGTAGCTGCTACAACTCGCATATTCAATAGTCTATCATATAGCATTATCGAATCTTTACGTTTAAGTATGTATGTTTCATACAGCCAGAATACTGCTGAAACTGGCACTGCAGCCCAACCTACAGTAACTTTAATTAAGAATTCTCTGATTAAATATCTAGAAAATTCTATTTTCTTATTGTCAGTTGGAACTAACCTTAATTTAAAAAGTTTTTTCCCGATTGTTTGACCTTGCCATTTATGGGGTAAGTATCCATATAAAAGAACTGCAAAAATAACTATTGAAATAGTCATATACAGTGCATTTCTTTCGTTTTCTGCTCCACCTTGAGCTCGTAAATTCGCAGTAGTATACTGGAATACGAAAGCTATAGGTAAGTAAATCGCTAAGTCTATTAGATACGCGAAGAAACGTTTAACGATTGATGCTCTTTCGCCGTTCACATCTAACAACGGCTCTTCTATTGGTCCTGAAATATCACTTAATGACGGCTTTATATTTCTGTCATTATAGCTATATGAACTATTTTTTTTAATCTTTTTTACCATAAGTCACCTAGGCTTCTAAGTCAACATTGTGGTATACTTGTTGAACATCTTCACAATCATCAAGCATCTCTAACATTCTTTCGAATTTAACTTTGTCTTCTTCGCTTAATGTTACTTCATTTTGAGGAATCATTGAAATCTCAGCAACTTCAAACTCTTCGATTCCAGCAGCTTTTAGCGCTTCTTGGATTTCGTGGAAGTTTTCTGGTTCACCATATACTAATGTTAATTCATCTTCTTCGATAATATCACGAGCGTCGATATCTGCTTCCATAAGGATTTCTAATAATTCATCTGCACTTTTACCTTCAACACCGATTACTGCAGTGTTGTCAAACATGTAGTTAACAGAACCAGTAACACCTAAGTTACCTCCGTTTTTGCCTAATGCTGTACGTACTTCAGCAGCTGTACGGTTAACGTTGTTTGTAAGAGTATCAATGATAACCATTGTTCCACTTACACCGAAACCTTCATAGCGTAATTCATCGTAGTTTTCTTCACTTCCACCTTTTGCTTTTTTCGATAGCACGGTCAATAATATTTTTTAGGAACACGGTAAGTTTTCGCTCTTTCTAAAACTACTTTTAGATTTCTGTTACTTTCTGGATCTGGTTCTCCAGTTTTTGCTGCTTGGTAGATTTCACGTCCAAACTTAGCATAAATCTTACTAGTGTTAGCGTCTTTTGCCGCTTTTTTTTCTTTAATATTATTCCATTTACGACCCATAGTCTTTTAATCTCTCTTTCTTTATATAAATATTTTCCATAATAGTAATTTTCCTCACCAAAAAATGGCTAGAAAGTTATTACATACCACTCTATATTACTATATTTAGCTTATTTTTTCAAGCATCGACTAAGTAATTTAACTATCTTCTTTTGAATTTTATTTCAATATTAAATATGGTTATTTCCTAGCGAAATTTTGCCCATATTGCAAGTTTTAAACATAAAAAAATTCGGCATATAAGAAAATTCTTATACACCGAATCTATTAGATAACAAATGTTATTATTTGTAGTCTGGTAATTTGTTAAATTCAACTTCATCAACATTTGTTAATTTAACAATCCAAGATTCTTTTGGATCAGCTGAGTTTAATACAGTTGGCTCTTCTTCAGCTTTTTTGTTGTATTCTACTACATCACCAGCTAATGGCGCGTTAATGTCTAATACAGTTTTTGATGCTTCTAAACGTAAGATAACATCATCTTTTGCTAATTTTTCATTTTTTGAAAATTCTACAAATCCTACAGTACCAACGTCATCTTGTAATTCAGCTGTTGGTCCAACGATGTAAACTCCTTCGTTCTTTTCAATCCATAAAGCTTTTGCTAATTTTTTCATTTTACAACCTTCTTTCTTTCTTTTTTATAAGTTTTCCTGAGTATTAATGTTTGAATTTAACACCAAATTTTCGCTCAAATAATCATTATACAATATAAATAAAAAAAAAAACAACAAAAATCCTAATTCTACAGAAATCGATTTTTTAATTTCAGTTAGAACTAAAAACTAATAAATCACTGCGTCAAGATATTAATTCAAATATTATTTGATATTCACCTTAACTCAATATCAAATCTACCAATTCTTGCACTTCTACTTTTCCGAAATAATGACCTAAATCGATACCTTCTAATACTGCTAGTAAATCTTCTTCTTTCACCCTTACTCCGATTAGTTTCTTCTCAACATCACCGACATTACCTTTTCCGAAAAAGTCTCCATAAATCTTAGCTTTTGTGATTCGTCCCGCTTCTACTTCCAGATTAAACTCAACAGTCCCAATTCCAAGACGAGCATCTCTGTTATAATTATAACGTGGTGATTTTCCGTAATTCCAATCCCAGTTTTGATATTTTTTAGAAAGCAACTCATCGATTTCTCGCCAATCTTCTTCTGTAAGTTCATAACGTTTTATATCTTCAAGTCTTTCACAATTAAACAGTCGACATAGATATAAGTCTTTGAAATCTACTACAGATAAATCTCTATATTCCTCATCTAAATATTCTCTAAGACCTGTAACTCTGCTTCGTACCGAATCAATTCCTTTCGACTCAATTTTCTTACGATTAGGTGTTAGTACATTAACCATCGCATCATAATTAACATCTAGAAGTAGCGTATATCCTCCGTAAATTTTACCATTAACAAGAGTCATAGCAGCTCCGCTAACTTTCTTCCCTTCGACAACAAGATCATTTCGTCCTGTTTGTTCAACCTCACTCACACCTAAATCATGCAAGATATTTACCGCAGGTTCATAGAATTTTTTAAAATTACCATAAACATTACTATCATCACTCATAATAAGGCAGATATTCACAGCCCCCTCATCTAAAAATACTGTTCCTCCACCTGTATCACGTCTAACAAGTGTTATCCCGTGACCTTTCATGTACTCATGGTTAATCTCTTTTCGGCATTTTGAAAAGTCCAATCTGCACCTTCGGTTTGCAACAATAAGGGAATATAATATCCTCATCTAAATTCAATTTATTCAAAACATGTACTTGTATCGCTAAGGCTACTGCCCCGTCGTAAATATATTGTCCATTTCTTATTGGCTCTATTAAATACATAAGCACTCCTCATTTTTCACATTACAACATAAGCAGCTACCATTATCTAAGTTTCCCCTTACTTAACAGTAGCCGCTTCACCTTAATAGTCTTTTATTCTTTAATTACTACTTTCACTCCTCCCTCATGGAGAGCTTCTTAGTAATTTTCTTCTAATTTTCTAAATTCATCTCTCGTGTGTTGTGGTAGACTCTTACCATAATCCATCATAAGCACAATATCTTTAAATGCAGCTTTTGGTATCGCTAGTCTTTCGATATCTTCCACACCTACATCAAGATTTATATCTTCCTCACGATTTTCTCGGAATTTAGCTACAAAGTCCGGTTCAGCAACAAAGACACTAGATAAACCTACCATCTCAGCATGCATAATAGCTTCGCGACTTTTTTCTATACTATTAATTCCACCAGTCGCCATCAACGGAACACGTCCCGCTAGATGTTCATGGACTACTTCATTAATCAAACGACCTTCGTTAGGACCTTCAGCACGAACTTTATTTAGATAAATATTTTGACCCCAACTCGCTATCGCAATGTAAGATAACGGCACTCTTTCTAGTATCCAATCTGTAAGTTGATTAAATTCTTCGACAGTATAACCAATTATCGCACCACGCGTTTCTTCTGGAGTCGCTCTATATCCTAGAATAAAATCTTCAGGTGCTTCATTTTTTATAACTTCATACACCGCTTCAAACACTTCAAGGATGAATCGAGCTCTATTTTCTAATGAATCTACACCATATTCATCATGGCGTTTATTCGATACTGTTGAGAAAAACGTCTGTAGCATTAGTTTTTGAGCTGTTGATATTTCTATTCCAGCAAAACCGGCACGTATCGCTCTTCTCGTCGCATCTTTGTATTTTTGTTTAATCACACCAATCATCTCATGAGACAACTCTTCTACCTCGTGTTCAAACGGAAGGTGCAATTTCAACTTACTAGGACCATAAACCTTATGATTTACCCCATAGTAATTCGCACCCGCACCTGAATAAGTCAGTTGCAAAATAGCCTTTGCTCCAGCATCTTGCATAGCGTCTGCCATCTTAGTAAGTCCTGGAATACAGCTATCATCATGTGCGCCGAAGCCAAACTCGAACAATTGTCCATCTACATCGACATAAGCTGCACCAGTTACTTGTAGCGGCGCCGACTTCGAACGTCTTAAAGCATAATCCAAATCCTCTTTTGTTATAATTCCATCTTTTGTAGAAGAATTAGTCGTCATCGGTGATAGTACGAACCTATTTTCTAACTGAACACCGTTTGCTAGTTTTATGGGCGTTAATAATTTTTCCATAAACTCACACCTCTTTTACATAATTTGTAAAACTAGCTTAAGATTAAGTCTACTAATTCTTTAGCTTCTACATTTCCGAAGTAGTGAGTTAAATCAATACTTCCTAATGCTTCTAGTAAGTCTTCTTCTTTTTACTCTTACTCCGATAAGTTTTTCTTCTACGTCACGTACGTTACCTTTACCGAAGAAGTCTCCGTAAATTTTCGCTTTTGTAATACGTCCTTCTTCAACTTCTAAGCTGAAATCAACTGTTCCAATCGCAAGGTGAGCATCACGGTTGTAGTTGTAACGTGGTGATTTTCCATAGTTCCAATCCCAGTTACGGTATTTTTCATCTGCTAATTTTTCAATTGCAGCCCAGTCTTCATCAGTAAGTTCATATCTCTTCGCATCTTTAATATCTTCGATTCCCATTAATCCACAGATAATTAAGTTTTTGAACTCATCGATTGTTACGTTTTGGTATTCAGGTTTTAATAGTTCACGCATACCCATTACACGTGCTCTTACTGATTCAATACCTTTTGACTCGATTTTTTTACGGTTTGGAGTTAAAGCATTAACCATCGCTTCGTAGTTTACATCAAGAAGTAATGAATATCCTCCGTAGATTTTACCACGTACTAATGTCATCGCAGCTCCACTTACTTTTTTACCACGAGCAGTTAAGTCGTTACGTCCTCTTTGTTCAACTTCTGTAGCTCCTAGGCTGTGTAATACATCTACTGCTGGTTGGTAGAATTTTTTGTAGTTTCCATATACATCAGTATCTCCAGGCATTAAGAAACATACGTTAACAGCACCGTTATCAACGTATACAGCTCCACCACCTGTATCACGACGAACTAGGATAATATCTTTTTCTTTCATGTAGTCGTGGTTTACTTCAGTTTCAGCATTTTGGAATAATCCGATTTCTACTTTTGGTTCGCAGTAATATGGGAAGATTACAGTCTCATCGATATCGATGTTGTTAAGCACGTAAACTTGCATCGCCATTACTAGCGCTCCATCTGGTAAATATTTTCCGTTTCTAATTGGTTCTATTAAATACATAATTCTTTCTCCTTTATTTGTTAATTTTTGTTAATGTATTTTTTTAGCTAATATAATTTTTATTACAGCCTTATTATAATTTAATCTGCAATATTATAAAATCTCATTGCGAATTTTTTCGCAGTCTATGTTATACACTTGATGCGCACTACCTGAAAAGTTATTACAAGGCTGACCCAAAAGGCCTAAATTTTTAAAAAGTGTATATGAGAACTCATAGACGCAGTGGTTTATTGATATCTAAAATCGCTTTAGAAAAGCTTTTTAGATATCTAATAAACTATGGCAGGGGGTGAACTCGACAAAATCATTGTTTTCTTCGAAATCACGATTTTTGAGTCACTCCCATTATTTTATTTTTATATTTTACATGATATAATGAAATTAAACTTAACCGTCAATAAGGAGATTAGTATGACAAAAAACTTAGTATGCTATAAACGATTACCACTTTGGACAGCCGAAACACTCCCTGAACCTTTTAGACATAAACACAATACTAGAAAAGACGTCTGGGCAAAATTAACTATTCTTAAAGGAAAACTCCAATTTACAGAATTAACTGAAGATAATGAAGTTGTTAAGGAGCATATATTTACACCTGAGAGTAATATTCCATTCGTGGAACCACAAGCATGGCACCGTGTTGCACCGTTAACTGATGATTTAGAATGTTTCTTAGAGTTTTACTGCGAACCAAAAAATTATTTCAAAAACAAATACGATATTAACCCTGCTCATTCTGAAGTAGTAGAAGCACTGTCGACTATTAAACCTTGTAAAACATTGGACTTAGGATCTGGTCAAGGACGCAACTCGTTATTCCTTTCTAAACTTGGTTTTGAAGTGACGGCTGTAGACAACAATATTCCTGCTCTTGAATTTTTAATGGAAACATCTAAAATCGAAAATTTAGATATTAAAATAGGAAGCTATGATATAAATACAGCAGCACTTAGAAATACCTATGACTTCATTCTTTCAACAGTAGTATTAATGTTTATCGAAGAACAATCTATACCTAATGTTATTAAAAATATGCAAGACCAAACTAATATAGGTGGCTATAATTTAATAGTAGCCGCAATGTCTACTGATGATGCACCTTGCCCTCTACCTTTCCCTTTTACTTTTAAAGAAAATGAACTTAAAGAATATTATAAAGACTGGGAATTTATTAAATATAATGAGGATTTTGGACAACTTCATAAGACCGATGCTAATGGTAATAGGTTTAAACTACGTTTTGCTACTATGCTAGCTAAAAAATTAAATAATTTTTTGTAAGCTACTTTTTTGACACTGTTATCAACCCATGTTATAATTTTACCAATCATTAAAACATTTGGGGTGCTTTTAAGCTGAGATTATACCCATAGAACCTGATGTTGTTAGTACAACCGTAGGAAAATGTTTATTTTTAATCAAGTTTATTTTAAAGTATATATATAATTTAAAAATACCTCTTGTTGTTTTAATGAATACAAATAACAGGAGGTTTTTCTTATGAAAAATGGTCTACAAAGGACATTATTATTTTAGCTTTAATAGGTTTCTTATTCGGAGGAATATTCCTTGCCGCTGGTTGGGTATACGCTATTCTAGAGACAGCACTTACTCCATTAGGGTATGCACCTTTTGCAAATTCAATTTTATTTGGGTTGTGGGTTATGGCTGCGCCGGTTGCTGCAGTATTAATTAAAAAACCTGGTAGTGCTACACTTGGAGAAGTTCTAGGCGCTTTAGCTGAAATGCTATATGGTTCATTTTTCGGAGCTGCAGTTCTTGTTTCAGGTTTGGTCCAAGGATTAGGATCTGAGTTTGGATTTTTCATTACTAAATACAAACGTTATGATTCAAAATCACTATTTCTTTCTGCAATAGGTATTACTGTCTTCAGCTTTGTATATGAATATTTCAAACTTGGTTATGAAGCATATTCTACAGGTATGATCATAGCATTGTTTGTTGTTCGTTTTATTTCTGTAGTAGTTTTCGGAGTTATCTGCGTTAAACTAATCTTAAACATCGTAAATAAAGTACAAAACAGTGGTAGTAAATAATGAATATCATAGAAATCAATAATTTTTCTTTGAAAATTAAAGATAAAGTCTTATTTGATAACGTTAGTTTAAAAATAAAAGAACATAGTTGGTTAGTCTTAACCGGAAATATTGGTAGTGGTAAGTCTACCCTGCTTCGTACTATTTGTAAATTAAATAAAGAACATTATGAGGGAGTAATTACTTACAAAGGGAAAAATATTGTTGATATTCCTATGCAAGAACACGTTAAAAATATTGGCTATGTCATGCAGCATGCAATTAATCAGTTTGTTATGCCTACTTTGGAAGAAGAGATAATCTTTGCATTAGAGAACCTATGTCTAGAACCACAGGTTATTAACGAAAAACTGGATTATGCTTTATCTATTACAAATACTCGTGAAATTTCTACAAAACATATCCATACATTATCTGGAGGAGAACGTCAACGAGCTGCTTTTGCAGTAGCATTAGCAATGGGAAGTGAAGTTCTAATTTTAGATGAACCTTTTGCAAATGTCGATAAAAAGACTCGTAATTCTCTATTAACTCTTCTGAAAGACTTAAATAACCATGGTGTGACTATAATTGTGTGCGATCATGAGCATCATCTATACTTGAACTATGCAGATACCTTTACTTATCTTTCTAATGGGAATTTAGAGTTAGTAACAAATCCAACTTCTAAAAATTCTAATGTGAAGTTATGTAACAATACTCAATCTGAACAAATCTTAAGACTAGAAAACATTTCTATACAACAAGGAAAAAAAGAATTATTAAATGTCGATGATTTTCATATATTTAAAGGCATTACGACTTTAACAGGAGATAATGGAACAGGAAAAACAACATTATTACATGCTATTTCACAATTAAAAAAATACGAAGGAAAAATATACTTCAATGAAGAAAAGGTAAAAAAATCAAGGAAGTTATATAAAAAAATAAGTACTTGTTTACAAGATGCATTTCAACAGTTTATTAGCTTGATGCCTCGCGAAGAGATTTCAATGCAAAAAGATATTTGGGAACATGCTACCTTATGGCAAGAGAGACTTTTAAAAGAATTTGATTTAGAAAAAGAGCTTGATAAAAGCCTCTATTATTATAGTGGAGGTCAACGAAAACTTATTCAACTTATGTGTTTATTAAGCCAAAAAACTGAACTATTGCTTCTTGATGAACCCTTTACCCATCTTGATAAAAGAGCATGTTCATTTATAATGGATTGGATTGAAGAAAATAAAAGACTTGCTGGACAATCATTTATTATTGTCAGTCATAGGTTAGAACCACTAAATAATAGGAGCGATTATCATATTGAAATTTTAAATAATACGCTACATTATATAAAGGAGGATTGTTATGAAAAAGAAAATAATTAGTCCTACTCTTACCCTTATTATAATGGTATTAACTATCTGGATTTCATTTAGCAAGCTATTAGTACCAAATATTATTATAATCGCTACAACAATATGTTTACTTCTATTATCAAAATATTGGAATAAACTTCTAATTTTTATTTTTCTACCTCTCCTACCTGCTATAGGTTCTGCTTGGGCTATCATTGTTCATAGTTCTAATTATAGATATGCTCTTTTAATTTTCACTAGGACATATAGCTTTGCAGCCTTAGGATTAATCTTAGCAACATATATTTCACTTGTAGAATTACTAAAATATTTTGAACAACATGGACTTTCTTCAAATATCGTATACGGACTCTTAGTAGTAATTCAAGCATTACCAAGAATACAATATGAAACTCAAATGATTACAAAATCAAGTCGTCTTCGTGGTATATTTTTACCGTTTTGGTCACCTTATTACTATGCTAAAGCTATATTTATCGCGTTAACTTGGCAACCTCAAATATCCGAGGCTATGACAATCCATGCTTATGAAGACTTCAAAGCTCGAACACATTATAATAAATATACTATTGATAAAATCAAAAGTTTCTTTATTATAGTACTTTTCTCAATACTATTATTACTTTTATTAATCATAAATAAATAAAAAGATGCCATCATGGATAAAACCCATGATGGCATTACTATGTTCAAAAAATAAAAAAAACTGGCGGGAATGTGTGGGAATCGAACCCACCCAAGAGGCTCTTAACCCCTCATACTACGTTTTGAAGACTAGAGTAGCACACCAGAACTCATCACTCCCATATATGTTATATTATATCAATAAATACAACATAA
>CAKMQO010000203.1 GCA_927911695.1 uncultured Gemella sp.
CTTCTTTAATAGATCCACTTCCAGTTCCACCAGACTGCAACGAAGAATTAACGTCAGCTCCAGCATCGAACATAGTTGCTGCTAAAGTTTTACCTTTGTTTGTATCACTGAATGATCCACTTGTAGTTGTAAACAACTTTGATGTCTTTTTTAGCTGCTTTAGCACCTTGAACGAATCCAACACCAAATTTAACTACTGCAGGATTTTAGCTCCACCAATGTATCCAACTTTACCAGTTTTTGATTGTAAAGCTGCTGCGTATCCAGCTAAGTATCCAGCTTCGTGTTCTGAGAATGTTACAGAAGCAACGTTTTTGTTTTGAACTACACCATCGATGAAAATGAATTTTTTATCTGCAAATGAATCTGCAACTTTTGGTAATTCTTTTTCAAAGTAGAAACCAGCTAATGAAATTACATCAGAAGCTTTTGCTGCATTTTGTAAGTTAGCTGCAATATCACTTTGGTTTTTAGTTTCGATTGGGTTAAGTGCTTTTCCACCATTTTTTTCTGCCCAAGCTTTTACTGTTTCAACGTTACTTTGGTTAAAACTTTTATCTTTTGCTCCACCTTCGTCAGTTACAACACCGATTTTTAATCCAGAATTGTTAGAAGATGAATTTCCGTTAGATGATTTAGAAGAACATCCAACAATAATTAATGCTGCTGATAAAACAACTGCTATTAACGAAAATACCTTTTTCATAAATAAAAAGTCTCCTTTATTTGTATATTGTTTATATCTAAATAATACCACATTATTTTTGAAACTTCAATAATTTATTTTTGAAATGTTAACATTTTTTTATAATGTTCGTTTTATAATTATAAAAAGCTATAAAAACAAGATTCATAGCTTATATCATATCTATTCTCCTTTGTTTTCATAGAATTATTTTAGAATTATAAAGCATTTTCAAAACATTAATAACGTTTACAATTTAACACGGATTTTAACATATTATGCATTATTACACATTAATTAAATAAATTAAAATAAAACTATAAATAAGGACTTATTAAAGAGTTGTAACTTTACGAACATTAAAATATAATACTCTTATTATAAACAATTAACACACACTAATAGTCTAGATAAACAATAGGAACCACCAATAACGGTGATTCCTACTAATTAATATTTATGAATAGTCACTATAATAAATATATACTATAATTCCCCTTCGATATTTGTAGCTGCCCCTTTAGCTTTAAGTTCATCTCCAGTAGCTACTACTTCAACTTTACCTGATTTTAATTCTTCTATAGCCTTAGCAATTTTTGTTTTTGCCTCTTCGCTTAAGTTAGGATTCTCTTTTGGAATACCTACACCATTTTCTTTAATACCGAAAATGTGTTCACCTTTAGTGAACTTACCTTCTTTGATTTCATTTAAGATTTTTGTTACAGCTACTTCAATATTTTTAACAGCAGAAGTTAGGATAGCAGATTTTTGATATTCTTTTCCATCTTTATCTTTCCCTTTAAAGATACCTTCTTCATATTGATCTTTATCCACACCAACAACCCAGTGTTTAATTTCTCCACTCTTAGACATATCAATTATTCCACGTTCTTTAGCTTCTGAGATTACACCGTTACCTGTATTCCCAGCAGCAACGAAAATTACATCTGCTCCTGAGTCATACATAGTAGCTGCTAAAGTTTTCCCTTTATTTGTATCTGAAAATGTTCCACTGTAATTGTACATTACTTTAATATCACTTTTAGCTGCTTTTGCACCATGTACAAATCCAATTCCAAATCGTTCTACCGGTGGAGTTTTTGTTCCTCCGATAAATCCAACTTTCCCCGTTTTAGATTGTAACGCCGCTGCATATCCTGCTAAATATCCTGCTTCTTGTTCCTTAAAGATTAATGAAGCAATATTTGGAGCATCAACAAAAGTATCAACATACATGAATTTTTTATCTTTATATTGTTCCGCTACTTTTGGAATTTCTTTTTCAAATTCAAAACCTGCTAAAGAAATAATATCAGACACTTTTGCAGCATTTTGTAAATTAGAAGTTATATCCGATTGAGTTTTCGTTTCTAAAACAACGGGCTCTTTCGCACCATTAGCTTTCGTCCACGCTTGAATTGCCTCTACGTTAGCTTGGTTAAAACTCTTATCTTTTGCTCCACCTTCACCAGTTACAACACCAATCTTATAGGCATTCTTCCCATCAGATTTCGTATCATTCTTAGCACTCTTTGAAGAACAACCAACAACAATTAATGATAATGCAACTAAAATTGCAAATATAGTACGTAATTTTTTCATAATTTCCTCCTAAAAATCTTTATGTACTAAGTTTATAATACAATATTTTTAAAACGTTTGCAAATGTTTTTTGAATTTTTTTAAATTTTAATACTCCACTAAAAATTACATTAAATAAATCATAGTATTATAGTACTTATTGATATTCATTTTTCTGTTTCAATAACATCATTTAAAATTACATAAACGCGTATATATTAATAATACAAACGTTTATAATAATTAATATAAAATTATATATTTTCTGAATATTTTATGCTATAATAACTTTGATGAAGCATTTTCAGGAGGAATTTATATTATGACATATTATCAAAATATTATTGAAACGGCAAACTACATAATAAAATATTTTGGAGAACAAATTGACTACGCGGTAGTTTTAGGAAGTGGAATAACTTTAGAATTAGAAGATCAACAAGAACTTGGCTACGAAGCTATTCCTCTTTTCCCAGGAAACAAGCACGCTAACCGTGTAAAGGGTCACGCTAATAAACTGACTTTCGGAAAGATTTCTGGAAAAAATGTATTAGTATTAAATGGACGCCTTCACTATTATGAAGGATACAGTATGAAAGATGTTGCCTTTATGACATACGTTGTTAAACATCTTGGAGTAAAAGGATTATTCATAACAAATGCTTGTGGTGCTATTAATACTAACTTTAGTGAAGGAGATATCGTTTGTCTTGACGACTTTATCTCACTTGTTAGCAATAATCCATTAATGGGAGAAAACGAACCACGTCTTGGAGAAAGATTTGTTGATATGACTACTCCATTCGATCCATACTTAGTAGAAAGTTTACACAATTCTGCAAAAAAATTAGATATTACATTACATACTGGTGTTTATGGATTCTTCCAAGGTCCTTACTTCGAAACACGTGCAGAGATTCGTGCATTCAAAACTATGGGATGTGACCTTGTAGGTATGTCTACAGTGCCAGAAGTAATCGCTGCAAACCACGCATCACTTCCAGTTGCTGTATTAGCATGTGCTACTAATATGGCTACGGGTATTCAAGAGAAAAAACACGATCACGAGCACGTATTACAAACTGCACAAAAAATTAGCGTAAACCTGAAAAAACTTTTAATTGAAACATTAGAAAACTTAAAATAATAAGGAGTAAAAATTATGGAAAAAACTATTTTTGAAAAAATTATCGATGGAGAAATCCCAAGTTATAAAGTATATGAAGATGAACATGTATACAGCTTTCTAGATGTGTTCCCTATTACAAAAGGACATACGCTAGTAATTCCTAAAAAACACAGCAGAAATATTTTTGACTGTGATCCTGAAACAGCGGCTAACATCGGACGTGTTCTTCCAAAAATTGCTAATGCTGTAAAAGAAGCATATGGTTGTGACGGAGTAAATATCTTCCAAAATAACGAAGAATATGCCGGACAAAGTGTCTTCCACCTTCACTTCCACATTGTACCAAGATATAAAGATAAAGATTTACACTTCGACAATTTGGAAGTTAAATGGCCACCTCAAAAAGTTGAGCCTGCTGAATTCGAAGAAATCAGAAAAGCAATTGCTGATAGACTATAAAAATAAGAAACTAGGTAATTTATTGAAAATTGCCTAGTTTTTATGTTATATATTGTTTTATATGGATAAATCTCTGATTTACATTATAAAAAAACGAGGATGAGAACTTTCTCTCATACCTCGTATTCAATATTTACAATATTATTTTTTTCCTTCTTTTGAAGCGAATAGAGATACGATAGAATCTAAAGTTGTTTTTGGTTTTTCTTCTACAACTTCTTCTACCTCTTCTTTAACTTCTTCTGCTTTTTCAATTACTGGAGCCACCACTTCATGAATTTCTTCAAATGTAGGTTCTACTTTTTCTTCATAGTGATCTACAGCTGTTTCTTTTGCGCTTTCTACAACTTCTTCTACTTTTGAGAAAGTAGGTTCTGCAGCTGGCGCAAGAGTTTCTTTTACTTCCTCAACTACTTCTTCTGCTTTCTCTACAGAAGGAGCCGCTACTTCTTCTACTTTTTCTACAACTGGAGCTGCTACTTCTTGTGCTTTTTCTACTACAGGTTCTGCAGCTTCTTTCACATCTTCTACTTTCTCAGTTACTTCTGCAACAACTTCTTCTTTAACCTCTTCGGCTTTTGCTCCTAATTCTACGAAGTTCTCTTCTACTTTTTCAAATTCTGCAGTCGCAGTTAATTCTTCTAGTTTTTCTTTAGCAAGATCTTGTTCTTCTTGTGTTTTTGCTTCTAATTCTTGAGTTTTTTCATTAATAATTGCTGTTAGTTTTTCAATACCATTTTTAGTATTTTCTTTCAGTAATTCTTTATGTTTTTCTAACTCCTTAGGATTTTTATAATAATAAGCTCCTAACGCACTCACTGCTCCTAATAAAGCACCTTTAAAAATTTTACCCATGTTTAATTTCCTCCTAAATTCTTATCAGTATTGATTTTATCAAAAAAATCAGATAATGTAAAGGATTTAAAGGATTTTATTTTTATAGATTAAGTTTTTATGCTAATCATATTAAAAGAGTATAGAAGCAACATTCAAAAATATACCACTGAATGTCGCTTCTATTAGAAATTATTTTTATTTTAAATGTTTAACCCTTGCTACAATTTCTTTGTGTCGTCCTTTAATCATAGGTCGTGCTTGAGGATTTCCTAAATAGCCACATGTTCTCTTCACAACATCACAGCTTTTCGGATCTCTATTTCCACATTCTGGGCATTTAAATCCTTTTTTAGTAGGTTCAAATTCTCCCTCATATCCACATTTATAACAACGGTCAATCGGGGTATTTGTTCCTAAGTATCCTACCTTGTCATAAGCAAAGTCCCATACCGCTTCTAATGCCTTTGGATTTTGTTTCAACACTGGATACTCACAATAATGTATGAATCCACCGCTAGCATAATATGGATAATCCTTTTCAAACTCTAACTTCTCAAAAGGTGTTGGATTTTTCCTTACATCATAATGATATGAGTTCGTATAATATTCTTTGTCCGTTATGTTCTCTACAATACCGAACTTCTCAGTATCCATACGACAGAATCTATCAGTTAGCGATTCACTTGGAGTTGAGTAAATACTATACCAGTAATCACCCTCCGCAGTCCATTTATCCACACATTCCTTCATATAACGCATAATATCTAAAGTGAACTCTTTCGCCTCAGGATTCTTCTCCCATTCTCCTCCATAAAAGACACTTGCCACTTCATATAAACCTATATACCCTAATGATAATGTAGAACGTTTATTGTCAAATAATTGTTTTACCCTATCTTCAGGTTTAAGTCGTTTACCGAAAGCTCCATGCATATAAAGAATCGGTGCATTTTGAGGTTTAGCCTCTCCACAGCGTTTCGCTCTGTAATCTAGCGCATCTTTACAAATTTCTAATCTCTCTTTAAAGATGTTCCAAAACTCTTCTTTATCTCCTTTTGATTCTAGCGCTACTCTAGGAAGGTTTAATGTTACCACACCTAGATTCATACGCCCACTCTCGACAAGTTCCCCTTGTTCATTTCTCCATGCAGGTAAAAATGATCTACATCCCATCGGAGTCTTACAACTACCAGTAATCTTCGTAATCGTGTCATACATAAGTACATCTGGGTACATTCTTTGAGTCGCACATGATAATGCAAGTTGTTTAACATCATAGTTAGGATCTGTTGATTTTAAATTCAGACCATCTTTAATAACAAAAATCAATTTAGGAAAAATAGCAGTTCTTTTCTCTTTTCCTAATCCTTCAATTCTTACCTTAAGAATAGCTTTTTGAATCTCTTTTTCAAAGTATCCTTCACCTAAACCGAACCCTAGAGATGTAAATGGTGTTTGTCCTTGAGACGAATATAAAGTATTAATTTCATACTCTAGAGATTGCATTG
Organism: uncultured Gemella sp.; assembly: GCA_927911695.1. GTDB lineage: Bacteria > Bacillota > Bacilli > Staphylococcales > Gemellaceae > Gemella. The sequence continues at coordinate 6,200 of CAKMQO010000203.1, forward strand.
CATCAAAAATATCTTTTTTAGTTTTCTTATCGGCAAATTCTTTTTGTTTTTCCTCATCATCAATCCATTCTTGAGCCATTTTTAAGTTCTTTTCATAGTTCAATTGTGCAAACGGTGCAAGAACTTCGTCAATTCTATCAGCACTGCATCCACCATACTGGCTTGAAGCAACATTGGCGATAATTTGAGCCATTTGAGCAGTTGCTGTTTGAATACTCTTCGGACTATCTACATCTGCATTCCCAATTTTAAAACCTTTGTTAGCATCTCTTTAAAGTCAATTAAACAGCAATTTGTTAAAGGTTGATATGGTGAGTAATCTAAGTCATGATAGTGAATTTCTCCTTTTTGATGTGCATTAGCTACATGTTTTGGTAACATTTTAAGCCCTATTGCTTTAGCTACAATACCACTAGTTAGATCACGATGTGTATTAAATACTAAACTATCTTTATTAGCATTTTCGTTTACTACATTCTCGTCACGATTAACCAATTTTTCTATCGCTACATTTATGTCAAGACTACGTTCACGCTCAATATCACGCATACTTCTATAGCCAACATACTCTTCATAAATCGCCTCTTCACCTAAAGTAAGAAGTGTATGCTCAACAATATTTTGAAGTTCATAGATTTTGATATCACCTTTAAATCTATTAGCAATCTCTAAAATAACATTATCCACAATACCATTAATATTAACACTATGGTTTTTACCAAATACTGAATGTACCGCTTTTTCTATTGCCTTATAGATTTTCTCAGCATCAAACTTTACTACTCGTCCATCCCTTTTTATAACTAGTAAATTTTTTGTTAAACTTTCTACTTTCGCTTTTGTATATGAATATAAATTATTATTTTGCATGTTATCCCTCATTTCGATATAATTTTAGATTCATAAAAACATCATAATACTATCTTATATCAAAAAAATCCCCCTGTCTATAGTTTTCATTTCCGGGAAATTTAGAAACGTTATAAGCTAGCCGTTTATCTAATTTGTGAATTTTTTTAGCTCTGCTGTTTTTTGAAATGGAATTTAAAAACCTTATTATATCAAGTGTTATATAGGTTAACATATACTTCTGTAATAATTTTTAAACAGTAAAATTTATAATACAGTTCCACTTTTCCTAATACAACGGTAATTAAAAATGATATTCAAAAAGTTCACTTCTACCTAAAATATTTATTTTTTTACCACTTAAACTATATTTTAATATAGAGATTTATGATAAAATTATATTAAACAATAAAGTGAGATATGTATATGAAAAAAACACAAATTGAAAAACTAACAGATCAATTATTTTCTATGGAAATGATAGTTCACTATTAATAAACGAATTAGAACCTTATGTAGAATTATTTATGCACTATGAATGTGCTATGCTTGAAATTGAAACAAAACTAAATGTATTCGATAAAGAATTTTCTCTTCACGGCGAGAGCAACCCTATCGAATCTGTAAATACTAGACTGAAGACACCAATGAGTTTAATGAACAAACTTAAACGTTTAGACTTACCTTTTGACATAAATACAATAAAAGATAATATCTATGATGTTGCAGGTGTTCGTGTTATATGTTCATTTAAAAACGATGTTTATAAACTTGTTGATGCACTAAAACAACAAGGTGATCTTACAGTTATAGCTGAAAAAGACTATATTAAAAATCACAAAGAAAATGGCTATAGAAGTTATCACCTTATCGTTAAGGTCCCAATCTTCTTATCAGATAAAGTAGAACATGTAGCTGTTGAGGTTCAATTTAGAACAATAGCTATGGACTTCTGGGCAAGCTTAGAACATAAGCTTAGATACAAGAAAAATTTAAGTGAAGAGAAAGAAAAAGAAATAGAGCGTCGTCTTCAACTCTGTGCAGATATAAGTGCTAAACTCGACAACCAAATGCAAAAGGTTAAAGAAATAATAGAAGACGATTCACAATACTTATAAAAAAGCTTGGATATTAGTTATGTCTAATATCCAAGCTTTTTTATTTTATTATCAACTTATCTTTCTTTACTATGATTTGCAGAATAAGCAAAATAAATTGCTAAACCTACTAAAATCCAACATCCGAAAATTATCCATGTTGAAATTTGAATACCATATAATAGTACGATAAATAATAATATTGATATTATTGGTAAATAAGGCATCCCCGGCATAGTAAATCCACGCTTCACATTAGGATACTCTCTTCTAATGACAAACATTGAATAACTTACCAACATGAATGCTATTATATAAGAGACATTAGCTAAATCTGCTAATTGACCTAAAGGCAAGAAACCAGTTAAGATTGCCATTAATAAACCAACTCCAATTGTTGTTGTCCCTGGAACACCACTTTTATTTAATGACGCTAATTTCTTCGGTAATAGACCATCTCTACTCATCGTAAATAATATTCTTACAGCAGCAAACATCGCTCCTAATGGTCCAGATAAAAGACCAATTACCGCTCCTAAAGAAACTATTCCAGCTACCTTATCTTGTCCAACTGCTCCAAGAACATACGCCAGTGCATCACCTTTTCCTAATTGGCTAAACGGCACCATTCCCGTTATTACCAAACAAACCATTATATAAAATACCGTACAAATTAATAGTGTAATAATAATCGCTCTAGGTAATGCTTTTTGCGGGTTTAGGGTCTCTTCTGCTGAAGTTGAAATAGTATCAAAACCTAAATACGCAAAAAACACTGTTGTTGCTCCTATCATTACCCCTGACATTCCTTGTGGCGCGAAATTATCAGTCCAATTCGTAGGAGTAACATAGAACACACCTACAAGAACGAATAATAAAATAACAATAATCTTAATAGCAACCATTAAATTATTTACAAACTTACTACTATTTGTTCCTTTAAATAAGACTATCATTATTAGTAGAACTACAGTAATTGCTAAAATATTACCATATCCACCTTCACTTGGTAAAGTTGTAAATTCCTTTGGTAGTATTATTCCAAATCCTTCTAATAAAGATTTAAAATAACTTGACCAACCATTAGCTATGGCAGCTCCTGCTATAATATAACTTCCAGCTAAAAGCCACCCCATACAATGCGCTACAATCTCTCCTAGTGTAATATAGCTATACGTATAAACACTTCCACTTGATGGTATAGTAGAAGATAACTCTGCATAACATAAAGCCGTAAGTCCACAAGCTAAGCCCGCAATTAAAAATGAGAATATTACTGATGGCCCAGCTTTAGAAGCTGCTGCACCTGTTAGTACAAGTATCCCCGAACCAATAACTGACCCTATACCAAGTAATATTAGATCCATAGTTCTTAACGTTGGTCTCAAGGTTTTCTTACCACTTTCGCCAAGTACACTTTCTAGTGTTTTTTTTCTAAATATTTGCATTAATAAAAAATTCCCCTTTCATTAGAATCACTAATACATTCTAACAATCCTTCTCTTATTAAATCTATCAACAATCTATTATAACGCGAGAATCTAATTTAATCAAATAATTCTTTAATTATAATTTTTAAAATAATTAATACAACAATAATACTTTAATGTATTCACAAAATTTTGTAACCCTATATTGCTAACTACATAAAAAACCCTTTTTATTGGAAATAGTTTTATCCAATAAAAAGGGTTTTTATTAATGTTTAAACCATATGGCTTTTCCTTCTCTAAGAAACCGTTATTCCTGTTTCAAATTATGAAATAAGCCCTTCATTTTTAAGAATTTCTTCTGCTGAATCTTTCTTATCAGGATTTACTAAAACGATCGGTCCAGTACATCCCATTCCGCTCTCAGCGTATATTCCATTTTTCCAAAGTAACTTAGTTGCATCTTCAAGGTCTAGAATATCAATTCCAGAGATTTGCGCAGTAACTACTTCTTTTTCTGGCATTTTAACTTCTTCAGTTGTAGCTGTGCCTTCTTTTTTAACTTTCAATTTAGAAATGAATTCATCTAGTTTAGCTTTATTAGCTTTTTCAAATTCTTGTCTTGCTATTTCGTTTACTTTACCTTTTGCTACTTCATAAGCATATTTCAATGCATTAGCCACAACAGGTGAACCAGATGCTCTTGATAAGATTAAAATTCTTCTATCATAGTCTTCTCCCACACCAGGTCCATAGCCAAATCCACTAGCTTCATAATCTCCACCAGTAGTAAATGCTGAGAATACTTTCATGAATAAGTTACCAGTTAATGAATCAACAACCATAACATCAGGAGTTCCCATAAGTAAGTCATTACCTCTCATTACAGAACCACCATCAGCTCTTTGAGATGTTGCAAATTCAAATTCATAACCATTTTCTTTAAGATCTAATAAAACTTTTTCAACTTGTCTAGCACCTTCAACATTCGCTATACCAACAGTAGGATTAGATTTTCCAAGTGATTTAGCTGTTGCAATACCATAAAGTGTATTTCTTACCATCGCTTCAACTCTGTTAGTAGCTGAAGTCCCTGTTGTTGTTGCAAGAAGCATTTCAGTACCTCTAGCAGGTGTAATAACTCTACCTACTGTAGATACACCGATAGGGAAATTATAATGCATAGTTACACAAGAAGCTATTTCCCCTTTATCTAATAGGTCTTCCATAATTTTGTGAGCTTCGTCTTCATCTTTAGCTTCATAAGATTCGAAATCTTCATGTCCCTTACCTATTAAAACTATGTCGAATACAGGATTTTTAGCTAATATTGCACCTTGTAGTATATTCTCGAAACCATGTTCACTTCCTAAAGTTGTTAAACCAACTTTTAATTTTTTACCAAAGTTACCTGTTTCAATGGCATTAGCTACTTCTAGCAATACTTCTGATATAACTTGTTTACTCATAGTATCACCCCTATTCTTCTAACATTTCTTGGGAAATTTTTCTCATTGATTCTGCTATAATTTTTCTGATTTCATCTTTAGAAATTCCTGCAGATTCTCCTTCTACAGCACCGCTATTTCTTTCAACTACAAAAGATACTCCATCAAATAAGTTTGTCATTCTTCCTAAGAATAGACTACCTTTACCTACGATCATAGCACGGTTTTTATCACCTTTTGTTAAGTCATCCATTAAGAATCCTACATAAGGTACCCCTGAAGGAATGTGTCCTTGTGTAGGAGCCCAACCAGGTAAACCTTTAGCTTCGATAAATGATTTAAGTTCTTTTTTCTCAATATCTCCACGCATTGCTGCTAAAGCTGCAATCATTTTGTAGTTAGCTTCTGGAACGTTACCTGCTCCTGCAGCTTTTGTGATATCTGGGTTTTGCATCTCTACAGAGAATACATCAACATCTGTAATTTTCAATTTAGCTCTGTCTAATGGATCAGCTACTAAAGCTCCCATTACAGCTTGTGGTGAAGATCCTGTTCCTACGTTGTGTTTTCCGACCATATCAGTTCTAATGATTGGATTTACTCCATCATTTTCACTAATAAGAACAGCGAATCCACCTAGAACATCTTCTAGAACAGGAAGACCTTTTTTAACGTGGTCTTTACCATTCATACCTAATTTAGCACTTGCTCCACCAGCAACTACTAATACATTTTTGTATACTCCAGCTTTTACTAAAGATGAAGCACTAATTAATGCGTGAGTTGGTGCAGCACAGAAACCTCTTAAGTCAGATCCAGTAGCGTTAACTAGACCTACAACTTCTGCAATTGCTTTAGCGAAGTTACCACCACCACGTTGGTTAATATCTCCACAAGCTTCTTCTGAACATTCTACTACATAGTCAATGTCCTCTGGGTTTACACCAGAATTACGTAATAATTCTAACGCAGCAATAACTCCAGAAGCTTTAACTACTAGATTTTCGAATATAACGTGAGCATTTAAGTTCACATCAACATCGTGAGCTTTTTTAACGTAACCCACAACTTTACCTTCGTGAACTAAGTCTTCAAATCCTTTTTCATTATCACTAAGGTCTGCACCTTCTAATTTTTCGAATAAAGGAGCTAGCTCTTTGAAGTTTTCCTCTATTTTTAGGACGAACAGCGGCTACAAACTCTTCTGATAGTTTAACTAAGTCAAAAGCATCACAAAGTTTCATTAATGCTAAGAACTCATCTTGTGGAACAATTTGTCCAAATTTACCGTGGCGTTCACCTTTTTCGTCTTTAATATCATACCAAGGCATTGGATATGTATTTAATTGTTCAGGTGTTTTATTACCAATATACACTTGGTTAGGTAAATAGTTAACCACTTCTTCATATGTACGAATATGGTTATTTACTTCTTTTAAAAACTCTGAATCTGGATTCGTTACTCTCTCTACAGAAGCAGTCGATCCATTTCTTACTATCATATCTGGTGTATGAACAAGAATGTATCCTGCTCCCTTAAATACTGGATAATTCATAGCTATATTGTGCTGAGGGTATAAAACATACCCTCAGCTCCCCTTTCTTTTATATTATTCGAATACTGTTTGCCCGTCAACTTCTACAGTTAAAGCATGTAATGCTTTTTCTACAAGTCTACGTCTTAATTTTTTCTCTTCATCCGCTTCTAGTTTTGGATTTCCTAGTGGGTGAGGGATTGCGATAGTTGGAACGATTCTGTTAGCTCCAACTGTTAGAGAAATCGGTACTACTGTACACATGTGAACCACAGGTATACCCGCTCTCTCAATTTCTTTTACCATCGTTGCACCGCAACGAGTACAAGTTCCTCAAGTAGAAGTTAAGATTACAGCATCTACTCCGTCGGCTACTAATTTTTGTGCATATTCTTTAGCGAATCCTACAGCACTAGCTACGGCAGTACCATTACCTACTGTAGTATAGAATTTTTCGTGTAAGCTTCCTACTTTACCTTCTTTAACGAATTCTCTCATTACATCTACTGGTAATACACGGTCAGCATCTTCGTTAGCGTATACTGGGTCGTATCCACCGTGAGCTGTTTCGTGAGTTTCATCAGTTAAATTAGTGAATCCTTCTAATGAATATTCACCATATTTAGATGCAGAAGATGATTCGATGTGATCTGGGTTTCCTTTTGGAACAATACCACCAGAAGTAACTAAAGCGATTTTAGCTTTGCTTAAATCTTTAACAGCTGGGTTTGGCTCAACTCTGTCAAAGTTAGGCATTGGATATTCTGTTTCGAATTCTTCACCTTTAATTTTCTTAACAAGCATTTCAACAGCACGTTCTGATCCACGTTTGTCGTGGAAGAAGTTAACACGGATTCCTCTTTCATGGTATCCTTCTTCTTTTGGAGAAAGAATTTCTTCACCTTTAGCTAATTTTGCTGCAAATTTAGCTAATTTTGGTAAAGCTTTTCTCATACCAGCTGCACTGTCAGCTGTTTCAAGAATATAAACTTCTTTTCTGAACATGTCTGTTCCTGGGTTTTCTACGTACATTGCTGTTACAGCTGGAATTCCTAATTCGTCTTGAACAGCTTTAGTAATTGTACCAGCTGCTACCCCGTAACGCCCTGCATTGAATGCTGGTCCAGCGATGAATAATTGTGGTTCGCATCCTTTAATCATTTCTAAAAGTTCTGCTTGAACTTTTTCTAAGTTTTCGTTGAAGTAACTGTCACCACAAACTACTGCAGCTACTACTTCAAATTCTTCTCCCAATTGCCCTTGTAACTGAACACTAATTGGTGGTAATTCAGTTCTTAATTCTGGTGCAATGTGGGCTTGTTCTTCTCCACCTACTCCAGCGAAGAATTGGTTTATATAATGTACTACTCTTATTTTAGACATTTTTATTTCCCCCCTATAACTATTATTTAGATTTTAATTACTCTCCACGAACATCTTTCATTTCGCTTGCGATTTCATCAATATCTAATACCATTTCCATCATTCCAACTTGATCTTCATAGATAGCTTCATCTATTTGAGATTTAATTTCTTCTTCTACAACGTGATATACAGCAAGATTTAATGCTACACCTGCAAGTGGCCCTGCAAATGTTGGGTCCCCTGCTGTTACTGTTTCAGCTGCTAGACCAGCAGCTTCGGCTTCAGATGCACCTAGTAAAACTACAACGTTTTCGTTACCGTATTTTTCGGCAGCTTCTTTAACACGTTTTTTGGTTTTCTAAGTCCATAGCCCCTGCAGCTGTTCAGACGAAACATTCAGTAGATGAGAATACTACTTCTAATCCTTCAATTGGTTTTACACACTCTTCAATAGCTAATCCTGGGATACCATCACGGTCACCAATGATAACTACTTTTTTATTAATAAGACTTACCATTATCTTATTTCCTCCTTGTTAAAATCTATAACATTTATTTTTATTTTGCCTACTAGTAAGTTTTAGTACTTAAGTAACCGAAACCAGTTTCGTTAGTAGAACCTGTAATAGCTTGAATTTCAACTTCGATAGTTCCATCTTCTCTTAATGAGTCTTGGTTACCACCAGCGATTACGTTTACTACATCGATGTGTCCGATAACTCTATCTAATTTTGGTAATACTACTACTTCGTTAGCATTTCCTCCAGTTACTACTGCGTCAGCAGCTACGTCAGCATCAGCTAAACTTTGGCTGGCTCCGTCACGTCCTGCATATTCATCAGTTACGATAACTGTTTTAACTTTTTCAGCTTCAATTTTTTTTACAGTTCATGATTAAGTCAGTATCTGGGTTACCAAATCCTTCTTGAGATACGATTACAGCATCTAAGTTTAAGTAACGGCAAAGTTTTGCAGTCCAGTTAGATGAACGTTCTTTATCCATTAAGTAAACATTTTCGTTAGTGATGATTACACCTAAGAAGTTAATTTCTTTACCATGTTTTTTGTATAAATCTTCAATAACACCATTGTTTAAGTGTACATATGTTGGGTTTTTATCACAAGCTGATACACAGTTACCACTTACGATAGCACCATCCATAATTTCAGTTGGATATAGAATTGTTGGTACTATTTGTTTTGCATCAACACCGTATACATAAGTATCGTGTAATAAACCTTGAGTTTGAAGCATGTATACATATCCTACTTTTGGTAGATCTGGATATTCAGCAATTTGTTCTAATAAAGGTTTAGTTTCAAACACTTCTACTTCTTCTGGCTCTAATGAACGAGCTAATTCTGCAATGTAACGAGCAGCTTTGAATCCGATATAGCGAACTGCTTTTTCGTGTTCGTGTTGTTTAACCCCTTCTTTAGGCTCAGCAATAACGATTAAGTTATTTGTTTTAGAGAATGGAGTATATTCAGCTCCAATTCCTGTCATGTCGATAATACCTTCTTGGAATCCTACGATTTTACCAGTAGTTACTACAGCCATACCTTTAAGTGCGATTGTACGCCCTTCACCTACAGTATCTACTTTTGAAAGGATACCTGGGAAAATTCCTCCACGACCTTCAACTTTAACACGAGGTTCAATTACATCCTTAACTGGTGTAATACGAACACTCTCACCTGGACGAGCAATATCTAAATCAACAGATTTAATTGCATCATCCTCAAAAAACAGCTTTTTACAAGCTCTTCTTTATTTACATATAATAACGTTTTGCCTCGATTTTTGATTCTGCAGCAAATTGTATATCTTTAATATGGATCTTTCCTAATTCAAGACGCATACCTAATACCTCCCCATTGAGTTTATTTTTTTTTTTATAAATATTTGTTAATCATAGCTTCTATATTTGGAACAGTAGCATCATCTTTAGTTACTTCTTCGACTTTGCTTCCGTCTTTATATATGGCTATTGTTGGTAACCCTAAACTTTTTGTTTGATTGCAAGTCTTCTTGCTTTTGTTGTATCTAGAGCAGCAAACTTAAGTTTGTCTCCGTATTTGTCTGCTAATTCATGTACACTTGGCATAAGCGCTTTACATGGTTCGCATCCTTGGCTCCAAAAGTCTACTAACACGTATCCTTCTGCTTCCAATACTTCACTCTCAAAGTTTTCTTTGTTTAGTTCTAACATTGTCTTGTCTCCTTTTTTTATTTTTTAAATTTTATTCAAATTTCTCAGCAATATATTTTTCTGCAGTGATTGCTGCTACAGCACCATCACATACAGCTGTAACTACTTGACGAATTTCTTTCTGACGGCAGTCACCAGCTACATATACACCTTCAACACTTGTTTTAGTGTCTTCTCCAGCTTTAACATAACCACCTTCAGTAAGTTCAACTTTACCTTCAAATAGTTTAGTTTGAGGAACATATCCGATGAAGAAGAATAATCCCATAGTTCCGTCTTCTTCGTCAGCCTCTACCACATACTCTTCACCTGTAGCTACATTTTTTAATTTAATAGCTTCTAGAATTCCATCACCGATTGCTTCAAGAACAACTGTTTCAGTTCTAATTTCGATTTGTGGGTGATTTCTTGCTTTTTCAGCTGTAATTCTTTCACAGTGAATATCTTCTTCAAAGTGGATAATTGTTACTTTACGAGCAAATTTAGTTAAGAATAGAGCTTCTTCTACAGCACTATTTCCTCCCCCAACTACGAACACTTCAAGTCCATCGAAGAAGTCACCATCACAAGTAGCACAGTAAGAAATACCTTTACTTTCTAATTCTTTAACACCTGGAATATCTAATTTTCTTGGAGATGCTCCAGTTGCAATTACTACTGCTTTAGCTGTGTAATCACCGCTTGTACAAGTAACTACTTTTTCGTCCCCTTCAAGATTAACATCTAGTACTTCTTCTTGTTTGAATTCAGTACCGAAGTTTTTCGCTTGTTCTGCCATTCTCGCTGTTAAACGTGGTCCAGTTGGATCTTCAATCGCACCAGGATAGTTTTCAATCATGTGAGTGATTGCTGCTTGTCCTCCATTTTTCGATTTTTCTAGAACCAAAACGTTTAATTTAGCACGTGAAGCATATAACGCAGCTGATAAACCTGCAGGTCCAGAACCAATAATAATTACATCATAATTTCTACTCATAATTATTCTCCTTATATTTATTTTTTATAAAATTCTTTTTTATCGCATTTAATAGTAAATCGTGATCGATTACACTGAAATCATCTTTTACTCTATCAGTCCACTGAGGAACTTCTTTGTTATTTCTAAATTTCTCAAAAGTTCCTACCGCTTCAGAAATTAAATTAATAGAAGCAACATCTAATTCAGTATTTTTTCTAATAACTACTGATCTGTAAATTGTTTCGTTTGGTTTAACACTTCCATATAGAGGGTGTGTTACAACTTCCCAATTTTCATGAACGTAGTCTCTAACTTTTTTTAATATATCTAGGTATTCAACTTCATGGTATTCTACTTCGATATCTTTAAAATCTTCTTTCAAAAATCTTGGATTGTTTGTTATCAATTTCATAGCATCCCACCTAAAATAAAAACAACACAAAGAAAGCTAGTTAGCTCTCTCTCTGTTGACTTGCTTCAGAGTTCTGTCCTAGTACAGTCTTTTTACCTGAGAATTTCATTAACATTCGCTAAATGTTAACTTGTACCTTCGGTGTCCATTGTCCTCTCCCGCACTAATCATACAGTTATCTTTTTCATACCCTTATTTTATACTATTTCTCAAACAAATGAAACCCCTTTTTTATCGGATGTATACGCTCTAAAAAAATATATTAGTATATGTTATTTCTGAAATCAGCATTAAATCCACTTAAAATGTGTTATATAACTAATTTTAAACTTAAGTTACGGAAATATTTTTGTTTTTTCTTGGTATAGTTTTATAAATTAAGATACTAATCACTCTTGAAAACTCTATTGTAAGGCTTTTGAAAATAATGAAAATAACTTAGCTATAAAAAAATATTAGATTTTTTTCGATTAATTTTAATGCGTAGCCATCTATTTTCATTGAAATATACAATCTTTTTCGTTATACTTATCATACATCCAATTAAGATAAGGAGACATAATATGAATAACACTCAAAAAAGTTTACTATCTATCCTCGTATGTTATTTTTCTTGGGGACTATTCCCTATATATTTTAAATTACTAAAAGAAATAGATGCGTATGAAGTTCTTGCGATGAGAATTGTATGTTCTTTTGTTTTCATGGTTATTGTAGTAACAATTGCAAAAAATAAAAAAATCTATTTTAAATGAAATAACTACTCTCTGGAAAGATAAAAAAAGTGTCTTGTTACTAGTACTAGCATCATTTTTAATAACACTAAATTGGCTTACATATATAATTGCAGTTAACACTAATCATGTACTAGAAGCAAGTTTTGGATATTATTTAAATCCTATTGTAACAATTATCTTAGCCGTAGTATTTTTAAAAGAGAAATTAACACGCACTCAAACAATAGCGTGTCTATGTGTTGGAGGTTCTTTGATTTACCTATTTATTTCACTCGGATCTCTGCCATGGATTTCTATATTACTAGCACTAAGTTTTGGACTTTATAGCCTATGCAAAAAGAAAATTGTTCTTAGTCCAAAAACAAGTTTACTTATAGAGACAGCGATAGTTTCTCCTATTGCATTTATCTATATGAGTTATCTTACAGCAAATAATTCACTTACTTTTTATTCTTTCGGAACAGATACATTAATATATTTATTATTATCTGGAGCAATCACAGCTGTTCCATTAATGCTTTTCGCTAAAGGAGCCACAGCGATACCTTTATACATCCTAGGTATTCTTCAATATTTACCTCCTACTATGCAATTCTTCATAGGAATTTTTGTATATGGAGAAGTATTAAGTATTCAAAAACTAATCTCATTCTCAATAATTTGGGTTGCTGTTGCAGTATTCTGCTACTCAGCCATTATTTCAATGAAAAAACAAAACTTAATCAATGAGAGTCATAAAAA
>CAKMQO010000204.1 GCA_927911695.1 uncultured Gemella sp.
GATAATCTCCTTGACGAATTTTTTCTCCAATTTTTTTACAGTTATCTATCAACTGTTGGTACTTTTCTTCATTCATAGATTCTAAAATGCCAGCAATTTCATACAATGAATCAATGATAATTCCACAATTATTTCTTATTACAAAATCAGCAAGAGCCGACTGCCTCCACACAATAATTGGAAAGTTAGACGCCAAGTATAAAGAGGCTTTATGAGGATTGTTAATTTTTAAATACTCCCCGTACATACCGCTACAAGTATCGCTACTATCACCATCCCAAACTAATCCAAAACCACCTTGCAAATGATTAGGAATATCCTCCGGCGAAAACGCCCCCTTATAGTGAACATTATTTGGGAGATTATCATGTTCAAAATTAATTCCATAAATTTCAAATTCAGGTTTTTTAGGTAAATTTCTAGCATATTTTGTTTTACGAATATCAAAATTTCCTGCCAATAAGATTTTATTTTTATCATAAATTTTATTTTCGTCAAGATCTGGAATTAAATAGTCAAATATCTCTAATGTTACAATTTTCTCTGAATTAATGCCCATTTTTACTAATTCAAATTTCATTTTATTATTATGTGCAATAATTCCATCTACTCTTTCTAAAAACTGTTTTATTTTGTAAAAAATGTATGATAGAGTGCTTAAAATCAGAAAAAGTTCTAATTTTATTTTTTCTAAGCGATTCTATATCATGAATGAGCAAATATGCTTTAAAGTTTTTTTTCTTTAAAAACCCCATACGTATTTGTTTTTTTAGTGATTTCCACAATAATGGAAATTGAAGAATAATAATATCATCTTTGTTTAAAACATTGTTTTTTCTACTTTCTGATAAATAATATTCTTCAAAACCAACATCTACCATTATTGCTTCAGCATCCATTCTTGCTTTTGGTCCTGCATGATTTGCTTTAACATATGTTTCTTTTAAAAAATACTTCACTTTATTTTACCCCTTTCGATATTTTTTAACGACATATTTTTCCCAGCGCCATTGTAATCCTCCAAGAATACGTGAAATAGTAACGATGTGTTTAGGAAATAGTAAATAAGCATAAATTAATAAAGATTTTCTAGAGTTTTTTGCATATCTATTTAAATAAATGCTATATTTTTCTTTATAAGGATTACCTTCAAAAATTTTGTAGTCAATTACGTGCATTAAAACTAGATTGAATAAACGACGATATACGTAACTTAGAGCTTTTTTATCATCATTGTAAAGTTTCTCTACTTTGTCACAAATAGTAAATAAATCTAAATTCTTTGTATTGAATTCTCGATTCATTATACTCCCAGAGCGTACACGATAATAATAACCTATATAGTTAATTTTCACCATTTTATTTATATGTTTTAAAATTCCAATTCCACCATAAACATCTTCATAAAATAAACCTTCTAAAAATGGAAAACTGATAATTAATTGTCTTCGATATAATTTTGCAACAGCATTCAAACGAACCATATTATTTTTACATAAAGAGACTTAAAGCTTCTTTGAATTCCCTTTAAAAATTATCTCTGCATCTTTTGGGGAAGGTAAATCTAATTCTTTTTTATCATTCGTATACCAACACTCTACAATATCAACTTCTTCAACACTCATTTGCTTCATCAATTGTTCCAACATGTCTTCTTTAAGAATATCATCACTATCAACAAATGAGATAAATTCTCCTTTAGATTCATTCATACCACGATTACGAGTAGCACTTAATCCTTTATTTGGTTGACAAAACAACTTGAAGCGATTATCTTTTTCACAATATTTCTCACAAATATCTTTAGATGAATCTGTTGAACCATCATTGACTAATATAACTTCTATATTTTTATAAGTTTGACATTGAATACTATCTAAACATTCTTCAAGATACTCTTCAACATTGTAAACAGGTACAATTACACTGATCATAGATAACCTCCTATTTAAAGTTTCCATTTTTTTCTAATATATAAATATTTTAAATATAAGGATAAAATAAACTAAAAAAATATTTCGGTGAAAAACTATACCATCTCAATAGTTTACTAGAATTATAAATATCTGGTGATTTTTTAGCTATTTCAACATATTTATTAATTGCATCAATATACAACTGATAATACTGATGTTCAACTTTTATCTGATACTTTTTAAAATGACCAATACCGACTAAAAATAACATATTCCCTACATAAGGTAACCAATTATCTTCTCTAAAGTCCTCTAATAGTTTTTCTCCAACTTTAAAAATATCAAGATTCTTTTCTGAATATTTCTGATTCATCGTACTAGAAGTATGGTATCGATAATAATAACCAATATAATCAATTTTTCGAATTTTATTAATATATTTTAAAGAGACTATTCCAGTATAAAAATCTTCATAAATCAAATTCTCTAAAAATGGAACTTTTTCTACTATTTCACGACGATACAATTTGGCTACAGGACTCCAACTTATCTTATAATTAAAGCATTGATATAACGCTTCATTCGACTCAAAGTCTTTAATTTTAATTTCTTTTTCTTCTTCATTTAAACATTCAAAATTCTCTGTTTTATTACACTCTACAATATCTATTCCATCAGAGATATAATTAATTAGTTTTTCTAACAAATCAATCTTTACAATATCATCACTATCGATAAAAACGATTAATTCTCCCCTAGACTCAGCAACTCCTATATTTCTTGCGATACTTTGTCCTTTATTTTCTTGATTTATTAAGTAAAAACGAGGATCTTGGCTACAATATCTCTCACAAATTTCTAGTGAATTATCTGTAGAGCCATCATTAACTAATATAACTTCAATATCGTTAAATGTTTGATTTTTAATACTATCTAAGCACTCTTCAAGATTACTTTTCTACCATTATAAACTGGTACAATTACACTGATCATCTTTGTCATCACCTTCTTCCATTCTTCAAAA
>CAKMQO010000205.1 GCA_927911695.1 uncultured Gemella sp.
AAATTTTTATAAAATATCTTGCATTTACATTTTTAATATGTTAAAATGAGGTAGTTGTATCTAACAACACTTAATTCATTGTAATTAAGAATATTAATTAATTATTTCTTAGTAATAAAAAACTATACTCAGGAGGTGAATCGAATGCCAAACATTAAATCATCAGTATTAAGCGTAAGAAAAGATGCTAAAACTAATGCTGCTAACACAGCTAAAAAATCTGAAATGCGTACAGCTATTAAAAAAGCTAAAGTAGCTAAATCTGAAGGTGCTGCTAACGCTGCAGAGTTAGTAAACCTTGCTTACAAAAAAATCGATAAAGCTGCTAAAACTAACTTAATCCACAAAAACGCAGCTGCTAGATACAAATCAAACCTAGCTAAATAATTATATTAACTACTCAGGCTTCTGGGTAGTTTTTTTATTACTACTAATAAAAGGAAGAACCTAGAGAATATCTCTAAGTTCTTCATTCTTACTTAATTCTAATTATTACAATTTTTAATTATTCTATTAATAGCCTCTTTAACATTTTCTGGGCTAGTTGCTAGATTTATTCTAATATACTTGTTATAACCTTTACCAAACCAATGACCAAAATCAATTGCTAGGCCACATTCATCTTGTATGAATTGTTTTGTTGTTTTTCCATCTAGTACTTTTTCTAAATTCACTAAAACTAAATATGTGCCTTCTAGTGGATAAACCTTAATATCAGGAATTTTTTCTGCAAAAGTATCGTGCAGTAAATTATAATTATATAATACTGTTTCCTTCAAGCCTTCAAGCCATTCATGACCTTCTCTATAACCAGCTTCTAAAGCAATTTGTCCTAGCAAGCTAGGTTCCGCTTCTAAGTTCTCTTTTTTATACGCATCAAAGACTTTTCTTACAGTATCATCAGGAATTAATAGAGTTGCATGAACTAGTGATGCAAGATTAAATGTTTTTGAACCTGAGTTAGCAACTATAAGACGATGATTATATTTCCCATCTTCTAGTGCTAATGCAGAAATTTGCTTATGATTATTATATGTAAAATCTTGATGAATCTCGTCAGATAATACTAGAACATCATATTTTTCGCAAATTTCAAACACTCGTTTTTGTTCTTCTAACGTCCATACTCTACCTACCGGATTATGAGGTGAACAGTGAATATATAATTTTACATTGTTATCACGAATTTCTTTCTCGAATGTATCGAAATCTATTTTAAATTTACCGTTTTCCTCGAACAACGGCGATTCAACTAGTTTTCTACCACTATTTCTAATAGAATTAGCAAATGGATAATATACAGGCGGCATAATTATAACTGAATCGTCTTTTTTCGTGTATGCATGAATTACCCACAAAATTGCTTGAACAATACCAGGAGCAAATCTTATCCATTGTTTTTCTACATTAATATTATATTTTTGTTTATGCCATTTTTTATATTGATCATAATAACTTTCAGGTAACTTAGTATAACCGAAAACTCCATGGTTAACACGCTCAATTAACGCTTTTCTTATACTATCTGGTGTTTTAAATTCCATGTCAGCTACCCACATAGCAAGAAGATCTTTATCGCCAAATCTCTCCTCTAAAGCATCCCATTTTAAACTATTTGTATTTCGTCTTTCTACATAATACTTATTTACAAATTCTTCTACTCTACTCATTTTTCTTATCCTCTAAACTTCTAAAGCTTGTGTAAAATCTTCTAATAAATCTTCAATATCTTCAATCCCTACAGATATCCTTAATAAGTCTGATGTAAGACCATAAGAAAGACGTAACTCTTCTGGAATATCGAAATGTGTTTGAGTTGTAGGATAAGTAACTAATGTTTCTACTCCTCCTAAACTTTCAGCGAAAATTGCTACTTTTAACGAACGTAAAAATTTATCAATTTTAGAAGCATCATGAAGTTTAAAACTTAACATAGCCCCTCTTTTTGGATATAGAACTTCTTTAACATTTGGATTTTTTTCCAACTCTTCTGCCAATTTCATTGCATTTTTTCTTGTTGATTAAATCTTAATGGTAAAGTTTTTAAACTTCTAATGAATAACCAACTATCAAACGCCGATAATACAGCACCTGTTGTATTAGAAATCCATGCTAATCTTTCTCCAATTTCTTCATTATTAGTAATTACAGCTCCAGCTAAAATATCGTTATGTCCTGTTAAATATTTTGTAGCTGAGTGAACAACAATATCTGCACCAATAGTTAATGGTTTCTGTCTTAATGGTGTTAATAAAGTATTATCTACTATTAATAAAGCATTTTTTTTCTTTAGCAATCTTAGCAACTTTTTCAATATCAACTTCTTGCATTAATGGATTAGTTGGTGTTTCTATAAATACAGCTTTAGTATTTTCTGTAATTTTTACTTCAAGATCTTCTTCATCTGTAAAATAAACAAACTTTTGTGCACCTTTACGTTCAAGTTCATCAAAATACCTAAAGCTTCCACCGTATAAATCTCTAGAAACAAGAAATTCACTATTTAATTCAAATAATTCAAAGACTAATTGAATTGCACTCATACCTGAACTCGTTGCTATCGCACGACACCCTTCTTCAAGTTCGCACAATCCTTCTTCTAAAATTGTACGAGTAGGATTTTTCGTTCTTGTGTAATCATAACCTGTACTCTCACCTAGCCCAGGATGAGCATATGCTGTAGATAAATATATCGGAGTTACAATAGCACCGGTTACTTTGTCTTTTCTATTTCCTAATTGAGCTAATTTAGTTTCAATTTTCTTCATTAAACAATACCTCATTTTATTAATTTCTTTTCAACATTACTATTATAACATTATATTTATATATAATAAACTGATTTATCTGAATTTTTTGTTTTTTTCTGAATATTTTTTAATTAACTAACTTCAATTATCTGAAATAAAAAAATCGTTTGAATCTGATTCAAACGATCTTACACTTAATTCTTACTTCTTCTTTAAAAACACAATACCCGTTATCAATTGCCATATTGTTATTGGATAAACAGTCATTCTTTCATAAATAGCTACAACTTCTGAAAGACTATTATTAATTGCATTATTCATAAGTCCTGCGCTAACTAATCCTATAATCCCTAGTAATATAGAAACGATTGAGTATTTTTTATTTTCTCTAAATAATGCTATCCCACTTAATAAAGCTGTAAAATTCCCACCTAAAAACGATAATCTTGCACCTAACCCATGGAGTCCATCTTCACTAGGAACACCACCTTGATATAATCCCACCAATACACTTCCAATAGCAAAAATTAATGGAGTTATTATAAACAGTAAACCAAACCTTCTTATTTTTAGTTTTTCAAATACTAGTAAATAATATGCAATGAAAAAACCAATACCCGTTACAACAAAGTCGATATTCATAAGAATAGATAATTTTGAAAATCCATTTGGGACCCCTCAACTACTAGATACGGATAAACCCCTAACGAACTAATAAAGTGCTTTGAATATACTTCTCCCAAAGGAAAGCCAGTACCTACTGCTGCGATGAATTCACCTATTACATAGAGAATGCCATTTAATATAAATAACAAAGCTCCAACATGAATTATATTTTTTTATTATTCACTAAAAATCTCCTCTACAAGGTAATTATTCTTATTTTATCATAATTAGTATAGAATTACAAAAACACGGTGCTATTTTAGCTCCTCAATTAGTTTATTAATAAATAAATCTAATATCAAATATTTATCCATATATGAAGATTTCAATAACTTATCATAATCAGCAGCTAAAATTAGTGTCTTCATAATCTTGTCCACACTATAATTTCTAATACCTTGTGCAGCTAGTTGTACTCTATATGGATGAACTCCTAATTCTCTAGCTATATCTTTTTGTGAATAGTGTTCATTTAGCAGAACCTTTACTTTGTAATATATTCTTAATTGTCCACTAATAAGTGATAATAAGAAAATCGGTTCCTCTTTTTTTAACACCAAAGAATTGTAGACTACTCTTAGTTTAGAATAATTTTTTCCGAATAACTCGTTAGTTAAACTAAACACATCATATTCTAAACTTCTTGTCGCTAGTAATTCGATATCTTCTCTAGCAATTACTTTCTTCTCATCACAATAAAGAAGTAGTTTTTCTAATTCTTTTTTTATATTAGCAAAATCTAATCGTGTATAATTCACAAGAAATTCTGCATCATCTCTTGAAATTTTCAAATTAGCTTCAGCAACAGTTTTCACTATATAGCTAGCTATTTCCTTTTCATTAAAATTAGAAAACTCCTTAACTTCTCCCACTTCTTTAATTTTTTTTATAAGTTTTTTTCTACTGTCAATCTTTTCAGAAATCTTTAGAATCAACACAACTTCTTCACTAATATTATCCAAATAACTTATTAATGTATCCACATTGTGTTCTACTTTAATCTTCTTAGGTTTAGCAAGTAGAAAATTACAATTTTCTGCAACTACTACTTTTTCATTCCCAAATAAACCACTACTTCTACATTCATACACTAAAGACTCCAATGTATTTTCATACATATTTATTTTTATATAGTTAAATTCATCCAAGTCTTTTAAATACTTTTTAGCTATACTCTTTTCATAATCATTAATGGCTTCAAAATTTTCACCATATATTACATAGACATTTTTCATTAATTATCTACCTCAACTTCAAATTCAGAATTCTTATTCTTTACTCTAACTTTTTTATTATGATAATAAATAGAACTCTTTCCAAATTTCATCTCTGTATTCTCTTTAAGAACAATATAATCTATTTTTTTATACTGCGCCATATTTTTTATTTCTGGTAATTTATTATCTAGGCTATCTATTACAATAACTTTTCCTACTACATCTCTTGCTAGAAGATCTATAGAATAACCACTTTTATTCTTTTTCTCAGAAGTCAAAAACAAATAATCAAATTTATTTTTCCTTCATAATCCAAAAGCAAATCGTACTGATTTATTATATCATAATCCTTGTCTTTTTTTCTGTAATCTGTATAAAAATTTTGAATATTATTAGATGTATTTATCAATAGATTATTCTTATTTTCTCTAATATATAAAACACTCTCTTTCCCTATTTTTACATCTTCGGTATATGATTTAGGCATATATGTTGCTCCTAAACAAATTAAAATTATCCCAAGCACTCCATAAATAGCATTCATATATTTAAATTTATTCAAGTTTATCAATATAGTTAAAACAACAATAAATATAACTATTATAAAAAATATGTTTAACTTACCTATGCGAATAGGTTGAGCTATTAAAAACAACTCCTGAATTTTATCGAATATATTGAAAGCAATATTTAATATTGGTCTACAAATAATATTAAAAACTTGGACATTTATTAGGAATACAATATAGCTAAAAATAACTAAAGGAAAAATCACAACACTAAAAATTGGTACTAAGATAATATTACTAAATACAGAAATATAAACA
>CAKMQO010000206.1 GCA_927911695.1 uncultured Gemella sp.
AAGCTTCTTTAGATAAAACGGGAATAACGATTTTTTTTTGGGTAGCTTTCTTTACATCTTGTCTTTTTACTACTAACCTTGGCAATTTCTTGTTTTTTATTAGTTTTACTGTTTTTTTTGTACTTTTTTGTTTTTTTTATTGCTCAATCTTCTCTCCTTTCTAGTCTTCCTCTACAAAAACCGCCTCAGTTGGACAATTAACTTTTGCTTCTAAAACTAAACTACGATACTTTTCAGCAACTTCCTCAGTCATCTTATTATCGTCGATAATGCAATACGCTATTCCGTCTTCGTCATAATCATATACATCAGGGCATATCGCATTGCAATTACCACAGGCAATACAATCTTCTCGTATTATTTTAGTTTTCATTATTTTCTTCTTTCAAAAAATTAGAAAATTTCTCCAACGATTCTTTTCGATGACTGATACTATTTTTTTCGTCAGAACTTAATTTTGCAAATGTTTTTTCTAAACTTGGAACATAAAATATAGGATCATATCCAAAACCATTGTTACCTCTTTGTTCAGAGATAATTTCACCATGACATCTCCTCTAAAAGTAAATTCTGTACCATCAGGTTTAACTAACGCTATAACTGATACAAACTTAGCATTTGATTTCTTACCATCTAACTCAGATAAAACTTTCTCTATATTCTTCGCATCAGTTTGTTCTTTAGAATATCTTGCAGAATAAACTCCAGGACGACCATCTAATAGTTCAACACTAAGTCCACTATCATCTGCTATTGCAGTTTTTCCTGAATATTTTGAGATTGTTCTTGCTTTTATCAATGCATTTTCTTCAAAAGTTAATCCATCTTCAATAATCTCATCAGTAAAATTAATATCTTTTAAAAGTCAGAATATTATAATCACTCAATATGCTTTAATTTCTTCAACTTTATGTGCATTATTCGATGCTAAAATCAATTCTTTCATTTTATCACTCCTATATTTCAACTACTTCTGCATTAATATCTTTCTTTAACCACTTTGTAGCAATACTGTCAAAATTTTCACTTTCTTGCGAAATAAAGAATCTGTGTTCTTTTTTATTTAACTTTTTCTGATGTAATTTTGCATATCCTAAAACAGTACTTACTTCACGTGCTGCTTCTCTCCCCGAAGAAATAACTTTAATATTATTTCCATAATATTCTTCTATATCTTTCTTTAATATAGGATAATGAGTACAACCAAGTACTACAGTATCAACGCCGAGTGTATTAGTATTACCTAATGTATCACATATTAAATTTTTAGTAGCTTCTTTATCAAGATTTCCTTCTGATTCAATAAACGGTACAAAAGATGGACAAGCTTTATCAAAAACTATAATATCAGAATTAATATTTTCGATTTCTATATCATATACTTTTGAATTTGCTGTAAATTTGGTTCCTAATACTAGTACTTTATTATTCTCTGTTGCTTGTATAGCTCGTCTTGCTCCTGGTTGAACAACTCCTATAATGGGTACTTCATATTTATTTTGCAGATAGTCTAGTGCCGCAGCTGTTGCAGTATTACATGCTAAAACAACTAGCTTTACTCCCTTATCTATTAAGAATTTTACTGCTCTATCCGTATTTTTTATTATTTCTTCCTTTGTCTTATCACCATAAGGGCAATTTTTAACATCTCCGAAATAATAGATAGTTTCATTAGGTAACTGTCTCATAATCTCGCGAGCAACTGTTAGTCCACCTACTCCACTATCAAATACTCCTATTGCATTATTCATATATGGCCTCTTTCTTAATTAGAACCGAGCATCTCTTCTAGTTCTAATATTTTAGTATAAGATTTAGTTTCTATTCCTACAAATTCTTTAAATACCATATTTAAAAATGAGAATAATCGAATTAAATCTTTGTTTTCTATTTCCAAACTTTCTAAAAAGTCGATATTTTTAACAGTCATATAATATGTAAGTTTCACTAATGAATCACTAAGACCATATATACTATGATCAATATTAAACTTATCAACAAAGCTATTCTTTAAAAAGCTATATCCTACATAAGGTTGATCTGTTTTTTGATATTTAAACATAAAACCTTGACCTTTTAAAATTTGACACAAAAAATATATTAAAACAAGTTTTTCAGAAATACCATTTTCTATATTTTTTAAACATACCTTCAATAACTTATACATATTAAAAGTATCATCATTTATTAAATTAACATATTCCAACATATTGGCAACATAGCTATTTTTTAATATGTCATATACAATATTTGTATACGTGTTTTCTATCTCAAGGTTTGTAATTTTATTCATACCACTAGTAGGAAAAAAAATTAATAGATACCTCATATGGTGTACTCACCTTAATTTTCTTCTTACTTTTATGGACATTTTCATAAAAAAACTTTCAATATTACCCTGTTCAGTTAAAACATGTAATATTTCATGGTAATCTCTATATCTTATTTTTTTTTATTATTATACCCGTAATAAAATTTCTATTAGTCAAAGATATCATCCCTATAACCAAGGTCGCGAATTTGGTTTGGTTTTGATCTCCAGTTATCGATTACTTTAACCCAAAGCTCTAAAAATACTTTCTCTCCTAGAAGAACCTCTATATCTTTTCTTGCTCTAGAACCAATTTCTTTAATCATTTTACCTTGTTTCCCAATAATCATACCTTTTTGTGATTTTCTTTCAACAACAATTGTAGCGATAATATTTTTCTTTTTACCAGGTTGTTTCTCTATTCTATCAATTACAACAGCAATTGAATGAGGAATCTCTTGCTCTGTTAATTGTAACACTTTCTCTCTAATAAATTCTGAAATAACAAAATACTCAGGAGAGTCAGTAATTACATCATCAGGATACATTTTAAAACTTGGTTGCAAGTATTTTTTTTGTTGTATTTAATAGATTATCAACATTTATTGATTTTAA
>CAKMQO010000207.1 GCA_927911695.1 uncultured Gemella sp.
ACTCAATAAAAGTAGAATTATTTTTACTAAAAATAAGTTTTTTTTAAAAAAATTATTAAAATACTTGCAATTACTTATTCAATGTGATATTATATTCAAGTATGTAAAAATACAAAACTTGATTGAGTGGGAGAACGAAAAATTCAAAGACGTTCAAATGACCACATCACGAAAAATATATAGGAGGTTTTATCGTGGCTAAAAAAGTTATAAAAGTTGTTAAATTACAAGTACCAGCAGGTAAAGCTAACCCAGCTCCACCAGTTGGTCCAGCGTTAGGTCAAGCTGGTGTAAACATCATGGGATTCTGTAAAGAATTCAATGCTCGTACACAAGACCAAGCAGGATTAATCATTCCAGTAGTAATCTCAGTATATGAAGACCGTTCATTTACTTTCATTACTAAAACACCACCTGCACCAGTATTACTTAAAAAAGCAGCTAAAATTGAAAAAGCATCTTCTGTACCTAACCGTGACAAAGTTGCTACAGTTTCAAAAGCTCAAGTTCAAGAAATCGCTGAACTTAAAATGGCTGACTTAAACGCAGCTTCTGTAGAAGCAGCAATGCGTATGATCGAAGGTACTGCAAGAAGTATGGGTATCTTAATAGGAGAATAGGAGGATAATTATAATGGCAAAAAAAGGTAAAAAATATCTTGAAGCAGCTAAATTAGTAGATTCTTCTAGTCTATACTCTGTAGTAGAAGCAATCGAATTAGCTAAAAAAACAAGCACAGTTAATTTTGACGCAACTGTAGAAGTTGCATTCCGTTTAGGAGTTGACACTCGTAAAAACGACCAACAAGTTCGTGGAGCAGTAGTTCTTCCTAAAGGAACTGGTAAAACTGCTAAAGTTTTAGTTTTTGCTAAAGGTGATAAAGCAGCAGAAGCTGAAGCAGCAGGAGCTGACTACGTAGGACAAGGTGAATACATCACTAAAATCCAACAAGGTTGTTTGATTTTGACGTAATCGTAGCTACTCCAGATATGATGGGAGAAGTTGGTAAAATCGGTCGTGTATTAGGACCTAAAGGATTAATGCCAAACCCTAAAACTGGGTACTGTAACTATGGACGTTACGTAAAGCTGTTAATGAAATCAAAGCTGGTAAAGTTGAATACCGTGCTGAAAAAGCTGGTGTTGTTCACACTCCAATCGGTAAAGTTTCATTCTCAACTGAAGACTTAGTTGAAAACTTCAACGCTGTTCAAGACGCTTTAGCTAAAGCTAAACCAGCTGCTGCTAAAGGAACTTACTTCAAATCTGTAGCTGTAACTACAACTATGGGTCCTGGAGTACGTGTTAACACAGCAGAATTCAAATAAGAATTATTAATACAAAGAAGATTTGGTTAACCAAGTCTTCTTTTTTTTGTTCTTTCCCTACCTCACTATAACATAAATAAAAAAGCTATGACTTACACTATTTTCTGTACTAAATCACTAGCTTTCTTATATTCTTTTATTTTCGTTTTGTTCTTGCTTAACCTTACTTGGTTTCATTATAAGTATTTATTAATTCAACTCTAGTTGCATCTTTAGTTCCTTCTTTAATTCCTTCAAAGAACATATTAGCTTCAAATGTATAAATTTTTAAGCCACTTGTAATTATTAAAAGAAACAGAATTAAAGCAAGTTTTCCTTTATACTTTTTATCTACTCGTTTATTTTCTCTCTTATGAGCTAATAAAATATTTACGATAACATAGTAATATAACAATGTGATTACTATTAATAGTGCTAATTTTATTAAACTAAATTCCGTATTATCATATTTTGGACCTATATATCCACTAAAAGGCACTAAAGAAAATCGAAAGATTCCTACTATAAATTGATAAATAATAATATCATATATAAAGAAGTATATTAGTGTTATTTTTGTCTTAATCATCTGAATTATAGCAAAATTTGATAATGCTATAACTACTATTATTGCATATAGGTATTCAATAGGATTAACTTTACGATAAATATAATCTAATACAAAAGATATTATTCCCCCAAAGAATAAAATTATATAAGTTGTATAGTAAATATATCTTACTTTATCTTTTAATGAAATCGGTAGATATTCAATAAATTGATGTTCAGGATCATCATATTTTCTTCCATTTATCACAATAATTATTGAACTAATAACAGCTAAAATAATATAAGTTTTATGAAATAATAACTCAAGCACTACAGTGATGGTAATAAAATAATATAGTAAATATAAACTCTTATATAATAAAGGTTTCGTATAATTTCTATTTGAAATTAAATTCCAAATTGCCCCAAAGTTTGTATCGTATTTTTGTTTATACATTTGACTTCTCTCCCTTCATAATAGAAAGCAAAATATTTTCTATATCTGTAGTGTTAAATCTTTCTTGTAGCTCTACTATATCTTCTTTAGTATCAATTCTTCCATTTTCAAGGACAATTACATAATCTGCCAGACTCTTTATTACTAAAGGATCTTCAGTTACAAGAATAATCATTTTATTTTCATCCATATAATCTCTTAAAAGATTTAATATTTCTTTTTTAGCTATTAGTCCTATTCCAGAAAATGGATTATCTAATACTAATATACTAGACTTAGTAAAATAACCTACTGCAAATAATAGTATTTTTTTTCTCTCCTTGAGACAATTCATAAATTTTACTATGAAGAACAATCTTATGTTTATTTAAAAATTCAAAACATTTATCTATATTAAATCTTTCATCTAATTTAGATATTTTATATAAAACTTCATTTACCTGTAAAGTGTCTGAAAATAATGGTTTATCGGCTACATAAGAATATAGTTTCTTAATTTCTACTGCATTTTGTTGAAAGTTCAAATTATTATAGCTAATTGCATTGTTATATGATGATATTGCTCCTAATAGTGTTTGAAGAAATAGTGTTTTACCACTCCCACTATTACCTGTAATTGCATAGACATATCCATCTTCTATCTCCAAATCTATTGGACCTAGTTGAAATGACTTTTTATTAATCTGTAAATTATTCACTTTTATCATAAATTTTTCCCCTCCAATACTTTATCAACTATCTCCTTAATATCTTCTATATTAAGTCCATCATTAATAGCATTATCAATTATTACCTTTAGTTCAACTAAATACTCTTCTTTTTTTATAGATAATACAGTAGCTAAATCTATATCATTTACAAAATATCCCACAGCTCCTTTAGAATATATGAGTTCTTCTTGTAATAATACTTCATATGATTTTTTTACTGTTATTATACCTACTTCTAGCTCTTTAGATAAGCTTCTAATAGAAGGTAATTGATCATTACATTTTAAGCTACCATTAAGAATACTACTCTTTATTTGTGTAGCCACCTGTTGATAAATCGGAACAGATGACATATTAGAAATTTTTATATCCATCATACTCCTCCTTATTAATTCTTTTAAAATTAATTTGTATAATTCAATTATATATTAAAAACGTTTTCTTGTATCTACTGTGATTATACGATAGATACAGTTGCTTTGTCAATATGTATTTTGTAATTTCTTATATTTTTTATTAAAATACTCTAAATCCTAAGTTTAAAGGTAAGTATCATTTTGAAATACTCTGTTACATGTTATAATTATATTAACTATTATTTTAGGAGTGTATTTATGATTACTATTATTGTGCCAATTTATAACGAAGAAAAAACAATACGTGATTTTGTCTATAATCTGTATTGTTTGCATAATATAAAGGAACATGAGGTGCTTTTTGTTGATGGAGGTTCGACTGATAAGACAAAAGAAATCCTAGATGACCTTTCTTATTTCGGTTACTCATATCACTTATCGGATAAAAAGGTCGTGCAAATCAGATGAATTATGGTGCGAAAATTGCTAAAGGTGATATTCTATGGTTTGTTCATTGTGATAGTGTACTTCAAAAAGATGTAATAGAAAAAGTACTTGCCTGCCCTACTGAAGTCGGCTGTCTAAAGATTAGATTCTATCCAAATAGTTTTCCTATGTGGGTAAATTCTCTCGTTTCTAATATGCGTGCAAGTATTACTAACCTTGCCTTTGGGGATCAAGCGATATTTCTATCAAAGAAGGTATTTGAAAAAGTTGGGGGATACAAAGATATGCCTTTTAATGGAAGATTATAAACTCTCAGAGGATTTAAGTGCACTTAGTTATAAAATTACAGTAATTGACTCCCCTATCACAACATCTACAAGAAGATACAAAAATCATACTGTAAAAACAATGTGGCAGATGCAACAATATCAAAAAAATGTATCGTCGTGGTGTTCCTGTAGAAGAAATTGCAAAAATGTATAAAGATGTAAGATAGCTTATTTTATACTTTTTGAGTAATATCTTCAAATCATTTTTACTAATTTTCGGTATTAGATAAATCAGACAATTTCATTGATTATTTATGCAAACTAACTTATAATAAAATTATATACAAATTTTTAAGGAGAGAATAAATATGGCAGATTATTTTAAAAAGAAACATTTAATAGAATTTGGTGAAGGGAAATTTGGTGAAGACGCACCTGATTATTGGAAAAACTTTATGAATTACTACGGTAATGTAATGGCTGAAGGTGAACTAACAACTCGCGAGAAGGCACTTATCGCACTTGCTGTAGCTCACGCTGAAGCATGTCCTTATTGTATTGATGCTTATACTAGTACTTGTTTAGAAGAAGGTTGCGATCAAGATCAAATCGCAGAAGCTATCCACGTTGCTGCAGCAATGAAAGCTGGTATTACACTTGTGCACGGTCTTCAAAGCAAAGAACTTTCTGATAAATTAACAAACTAGTAATATTATGACAAAATTATATATTCCTAAATTTTTTGACCAAGTTGAGGAAAAACAATATTTATTAACTGAAGAATTTCCTGAAGTTATGCAAATCAACGTAGGTAGTTTATGCAATATTATATGCAGTCACTGTCACGTCGATGGTGGACCTACAAGAAAAAATAATATGGTTCGCGAAACTTTTGAACAGATAATTGAAGCATTTAAAGTTGGTAAATATAAAACAATGGACATTACAGGTGGTGCGCCTGAGATGAATCCAAACTTCAGATGGTTTTTAAAAGAGATTTCTAAGTACGCTAAAACTATAATTGTAAGAACAAATCTAATTATCTTAGATGTTCCCGCTTATAGAGATATACCAGAACTATATCGTGACTTAAAAGTTCAAGTAGTGGCGTCTTTACCCTACTATAACGAAAAAGTCGTAGCTAAGCAACGTGGAAAAGGTGTTTTCCCTAAGTCAATAGAAGTACTAAGAAGACTGAATGAACTAGGTTATGGGAAAGATGAAGACCTAATCTTAAACCTAGTCTATAATCCAAATGGAGCTTTTTTACCTCCTAAACAAGAAGCACTAGAAAAAACGTATAAGAAAAAACTATATGACAATTTTGAAATTGTCTTTAATAACCTATTTGCAATAACAAACAACCCTATAGGAAGATTCTCAGAATTTTTACATAGAGAAGATTTATACGAGGGTTATATGAATAAACTTTATAAAGCATACAATCCTGCAACATTACCTGGGCTTATGTGTAGAAACATGATTTCCGTTGGTCCTGATGGATTTTTATATGATTGTGACTTTAACTACATTGAAAAACTTAAAATCTCTGGTGAGGTTAATCATGTAAGTCAACTTGTAGATAAACATACAGATGTACGTAGAATTGTTACTGGTATGCACTGTTATGGTTGTACTGCAGGCGCTGGTTCATCTTGAGGTGGAGAAACTTGCTAGCATAGGTTATGCTAATAATAAACTAAAAGAAGCCATTAAACGTGGCTTCTTTTTTTCTTAAACTATTTTTTAATTAATGTGTTAATAATATTTTCAGCAATATCACTAAGACCACTTCCACTATTACTAGTAATATTAAACAACTCACTCATATCACTACTTAATGAATTTTCCTTAGAATATGATTCTAATACTTTATTAATCATCGGTGCTACAAGTGCTGCTCCTGCATCTTGATTTAGTTGTTCTAATGCTTTGTTTAGAATATCACTAACAAACGATGGTACTTGATTACCACCGATAATATTATTAATTAATTCTTTTATTTTATCATCCGCTCCATTACTTCCTGAAGATAAAACATTTTCTAGTATATTTTTTAGCATATTACACCTCTCTAATCAATTTATTGTAGTTTACCATACAAAACATAAATGTACTATATATTTAACTTTTAGAATATCATTTATTGACTTCCAATTTAAGATAACTCTATACACCAAATTTGATAGAGTCCCTATGCCCCGGATTTAGTATACACCCCCAATAAACCAAAGAAGCACTCCTGACTTACGTCAAGCGTGCTTCTTTATTAACTACATCAAAGTAATATTACCTGAATAATAGTTTAGTATTATTTTTGTTTACGTCTTCTTGCCACAGCAGCTAATCCTAAGATTGCTAATCCTAATCCTGCTAATGCAGAGTTTTCATCAGCAATACCTGTATTAGGTAATACTTTTTCATCTGCTTTAGCTACAGGAGCTTTTGGTGCTTCTGGAGTTGAAGGTTTTTCAGGACGTGGTGTTGGAGTTTCTTTCTTAGGAGTTACTGTTACCGGTACTTCTAACTCAACGATTTCACCTGTTGGTAGTTTTACCTTAACTTTAACAGCTGTTTTTTGTCCTGGTGTTTCTGTTGTTGGAATTTCTCCAACTTCTACGATTTCCCATCCTTCTTCTTTTGGAAGTTCAACATGTTTCTTCACATCCTCAGAAGTAATAGGTGTTCCTACTTCTACTTCGATTGGAGTTACTTTTGGTGTTGAAATAACTGGTACTTCTAGATCAATTACTTTTCCATTTGGTAATTTAACCTTAACTTTAACACTTGGTTTTACTCCTGCTGGAACTGTTGATGGAATTTCTCCAACTTCTACAATTTCCCATCCTGGTTCTTTTGGTAAGTCAATGTGGTTCTTCACATCTTCAGGAGTGATTACTGTTCCTTGAGGTACGATAATTGTACTTACTTTTGGTGTTACAATCACTGGTACTTCTACTGTAATTTTACGTCCATCTGGTAATTCTACTTCTACAGGTACTGATGTTTTTTCACCTGGTGTTGCAGTTGTTGGGATTTCTCCAACTTTAGTAACTTTCCATCCTTCTGGAAGGTCTACATGTTTCTTAACATCATCTTGTGTAACTGGTGTTCCTACTGTTACAACTACTGGAGTAACTTTAGGTTTAACAATCACTGGTACTTCTACTGTAATTTGTTTTCCATTTGGTAATTCAATTACTACTGGAACTGTTGGTTTAACTCCTGGTGTCTCTGTTCCTGGTTTATTTCCAATAGAAATAATTTTTCCACCTTCTGGAATCTTAACGTTTTTCTCAACGTCTTCATTTGTTATTGGGTCTCCAACATTCTTAACGATTTCGTTAATTGGTGTTACTGTTACTGGTACTTCTACTGTAATTGTTTTACCATTGGTAATTCTACAGTTACTTTAACTGGCTCTTTCTTACCTGGTGTTGTTAGGTCTGGAATGTTTTCTACATTCGTTACTTTTCCACCTTCTGGAATTGTAATTCCTTTAGTGTAATCCTCTAGTGTTAATGGAGTTTTCGTTACTGGTGTTTCGATTTCCTTAACTGGTGTTACATTTACTGGTACTTCTACTGTAATTGTTTTACCATTGGTAATGTTACTGTAACTTTAACTGGATCTTTCTTACCTGGCGTTGTTAAGTCTGGTAGATTTTCTACATTCGTTACTTTTCCACCTTCTGGAACTTTAACATATTTAGCAATATCCTCTTTTGTTATAGGTGTATTCGTAACTGGTGTTTCGATTGGTGTAGGTACAGCTTCTACAACATTTACTGGAACTTCAATTACTTTTGTAATTTCATTTCCATCTTTATCTGTGTATTTAACTTGTACTTTAGCTGGTTTTTGTTCACCTACATTTTCTGTTCCAGGTACAGTGTTTGTTTCAACATTTGTTACTGTAACTGTTACACCTTCTGGTAAACCTTTAAGATTTTTAGCTGCTTTTTCAGCTTCTTCTTTAATAGCTTTTTCTAATTCAGTTTTATCACTATTTTTCGGTACTACTACACCTTCTGGTTTAACTTTTGGTAATACTGTTACTGGTACTGTTACTATTTCTTCAACATTGTTAGGATATGTTACTTTTGTAGTTACATTTACATCTTTATCTCCAACTTTACCATCAATTGTTGGGATAGCTTTGTTGATGTCTTCATCAGTTACAGGTGTTGCAGTTCCATCTGTATCAGGAGTGATTG
>CAKMQO010000208.1 GCA_927911695.1 uncultured Gemella sp.
CTAATATAGGCGGCTCTGCTGAGGAAACTCCCCCCTCATATTCTGGCACTTCATTTTTAGGTGCATCTAAGTGGTAACGTCCAGATTGGTTTTTCTGGTTTCACAGGATCATCTGATTGTTTTATTACTAATCTATAATAATGATTTACAACTGTTTCCCCTCTCCCATAACTTTATAAGCACGAATCGGAGTAATAATTTCTTTAACTTTATAATCCGTTTCTTCTTTAGCCATTATATCTCTCTTAGTAAATTCAGTCTCGTTAGTAGTTGAATCATTATTAACGACATTAATATTACTTAAATCATCAGAGATTGTCACTGCCCCTTTATTCACGTAAACAGAATCTTCTCTTATTTCAATATGAGGATATACTTTTTCCCAATCACTATAATGTTCTGGTTCTGCATCTTTATGATACGAATTGATAAAACCAGATTGGAAACCATTCTCTCTAGAGTATTTTAAAACCCCTTTTTTCGTCAGCGTTACATTTTTCAATCTATTATATTCTGGTAAATTTTCTACTGTCGTTCCCAATGTGATTTCTAAATCACTTAATACACTTTGAGTTTCTTCAATCTGAGTTTTCAATTTTTTCAAAACTTCTTGATTTCCTTGAGAGAACATTAATCCATCTTCAGATTCTAATAATACTTTAATTTGATTTTCTTTAATCATTTTAATAGTATTTGTAATATTTTGCGCCAACTCTTCCCTTCTTGCTTGAAGCTTTTTTCTATCAGTTTCATTTTTCACATTACGATCAAAGTATTCTAATACCCCATATATTTCAGCATGCATAGCTTCTAGAATTTCTTGTAACGATTCATTTTTAAAATGATGATTTTTTGAATCTGTTATTCCTGGAGGTAAATTTTTAGAAATATTATTATAATATAAGATATTCTCATCTTTAAAATTCACTTTCCCATCATCAGCTGTACCAAATATATAGTCATCCCCAATAGTTGGAAATTCCCCTGTTATCGATTGCATCCAAAAGGCATAAGTCGGCTTCCCTGGAATCCCTTCTGTTCTATTAAAACCTTCAGTATAATTATATGTAGGCTTCGCAGGAATCTTTTCTCGTCTATACTCTACTAAATTAACTGTTCTCGTACCACTTCCATGAGCATATGTATCACGATCCATAACAAGAACCGTATCACCTTCTTTAAGAGTCACATTTTCTTTCGTGAAATCTTTAGCTGTTGCTTGACCATTTTTCCATTTCGCAACAGCATCTTCATCACTAGTTACTCCATTAGCTTCGACAAATTTCCCGTAATGTCCATCTGAAGTTTCTTCAACTAAATACACTTTTCCTGTAATTTTCCCGTAGTTGATTTCTCCTAGATTGTTGTGCATCCCTTCTGGAGAGACTGGTGCTTCTACATCATTAAATTTAGTTTTTTCATAAGTCACTTTAGTCGCATCTACTACTTCTGAGCGAATCCACTTGTATTCTTTATCGTTAGCCTTAATTACCGCTTCTTTACCTGTATCTTCATCTATAGCGGTACCTGTTTTTTCTACAGTTGATTCACGATAATCTTTCCCATCGGTATCATAAGCAATCCTTTTTTATCATAAGGTGTCGCTACAGTTCCTTCTTCTCCAACTACTTTTTTCGAATCTTTTTAGTTTTGAATTATCATCTTCTAATAGATAATTAACTGTTGCATAAGATTTGAATTTTACAGAATCTGTACCATCCGCATCCCCTGTGTTTTGATTTGCTCTAGTCGGTTGCGTATATCTTATATCAGCCACAGCATCAACAGTCACTTTTTTTCTCGGGATTTTGATCATCTGTAAAAGTCGTCTTAGCAGTTGATGAAACTTTTTCAAATTCACTTACAAGCTCCGTTTCATTTTTTCCATCTGAACTTACATTCGCAGATGCAGTTCCACCTCTAGCTAACATCGCGATACCTAGAATCGCTATTGCTCCTATTAATTTCGAATCTGTTCTTCCATCTTTATATTTTCTTAATGAAAATTTTTCTTTTTTCGTATTTTTAAACATAATTTTCCTCTTTTTTCTATATACATTAATTCTTTATTATACAAAATCATTAAACCCACGTTTTAGTTACATTGCAAATAACTAGGTAATTCGTTTTCAATTGTATCATAATAAGTAGATTTTATCAAATATTCATCAACACTAATTGAAATATGAATGTAAAAATACCCCTGGATTTTCATCCAAGGACATTCTCTAGTTTGCTCGATGAAATTAACCATCTTTTAAACTTATTATTTTTCGTTTTGACGTTTTCTTACAGCTAAAGCTATTCCTGCGATTAGAGCACCGAATCCTAATACCACTGCATCAGAAGTTTCGCTACCTGTGTTAGCCAAACGTTTCACCTGTGCTGTCATTACAGGTTTACCGGGTACTTCTGGTGTTGGTTTTGGTTCAGGTATCAGTTCTGGTTTAGACGCTAGCGTTAGTTCTTCTGGAATCTTAAGTTCTGATTTATCCACGATTGGAGGATCTAATGGAACTACTCCTCCTTCGTATTCAGGAATATCTACCGTAGGTGAGTCTAACGGAGTTACACCTCCATCATAATCTGGTTTTTCTACTGTTTTAACATCAGCGTGTCCATTAACTTTTGTTTCAAACAAGTATCTATTTACTATAGTTTCAATACTTTCTTATAGTATTCTATCACTTTGCTCTTCACGTATTCTCTTGCAAAATTCGAAGACTTATATTCACCATCTTGTTGATATGTTACAAGAATCTCTAATAATTCATCAAAAGAACTGAAGGTTTTCGTATTTTCACAGATACTCGCGTAATATCTATGACCTAAATCAACATTAGAAAGAAGACAGACTAATCCTTTTGAAGATGCTTCTACCGCAGAATTAGCGAAGCATTCACTTAACGAACAAGAAATATACCCTTCATGTTTTTCATACGGTATTTTTTTAACAAAACCTGCAAATTTAACATTATCGGGTAGGTTATCCTTTTTATATCCATCTGGTAAGTTACCGTAGATTGTAAGTGTACTATCAGGTGTTCGTCTAAATACTTCTATCGCAACCTCGCATTTTTTTTATAACCGTCATATTACCAACTATACACCAATCTTTTACAATTGTATATACTTCTTCTTTAACTTCTTCTACATAGACTGGTGGTAGAAATCTTACCTTATCACTTCCCAATCGTTCTTCTAAAACTGGACTTGCGACAACATTAGTGCACCAATTTTGTAAGACAAACTTCATAAATGGAGCAAGAATATTATAATGTGTATAGGCAAAAAGTTCTCTACCTGTATTTTGGAAAAACTTCCTTAGCTGCAGAGGATATTCATTAACCATATCTATAATAAATCTATCCTCAACAGTTGAATTTTCCGCTAGGTATTCACTCAACAACTGCCACTGCGACATTATCGCACCAGTTTCTTTTTTGTGATACTTATGATAATTCTCAGAAACATCACCTTCTAATACTACTCCATTTTTGTTAAAAAGAATAAATTTATCTTCTTTAGGGATATATTTATATAATAGTTGTGAAGTATAACACTCTACAGTTCCATCTTTGTAGTGAACTAATCCTACATAACCTTCTTTAGTGTATTCCACTTCTAAAACATCTTCTAGATTTTCTATAAAACTTTTATCTACACTAGGTTTATCTCTAGCTATATCAGATTTTTCAAAAATTACATGATAGAAGTTTTTAAAACCTAAATCTTCAAGAGTTTCTACAAAATTAGGTACAAAATTATCTAGATTTGTTAAAACCATTTTTTGCTCAACACATATTTCATCGAAAATCGCTTGTCTAGCTAGTTGGCTACTTTCAAACCCATAAATACTACAGGGAACTCCTTCTTTTATCGTAAATACTTTAACCATTTTCTACTCCAATACATCCTCTAATCTTAAACCACGACTCTTCGCAAGTCTACTTCTAAAAATCATACCTTTATCATCTTCTTCAGGTAAACCATAGTAGGCAGTCAGTGTATTCATCACCATCGCATTATCTTTAGTTACCATACGCGCCCATAGATGCCAATCTTCAAAACCATCACACTCTGGATCATACCCACCAGCTTCTATAACTGCAGATTTTTTATAAATTACAGTAGAGTTATTAAACATATTTTTATAGGCTAACTTAAACCATAGTTCCTCACCTGATAGGCAATTGAAATTATTTCTTTTAATACCACCTTGCAGCTTAGCTTTATCAGCATCAACTTTCGAACCAATGATATCTAACTTGTCATTTAACTCTAGTTCATTAAGAAGAAAATCCAAATGCCACGGCATCCATTCATCATCAGAATCCTGTCTTGCGATATACTCCGCAGTCGCTAACGAAATCCCGCATTAAGAGCTCTCGATATACCTCCATGAAGAACTTTGTGGTAAACCACCC
>CAKMQO010000209.1 GCA_927911695.1 uncultured Gemella sp.
GACAAATTGTTTTTCATCAACAGCATCTAAATTCATATTTTTTTAGTTTACCCATTCCTGGAATCATTTCCAAGTATGTCTTTAAGACTACCTAATTTTTTTAAACTTGTTCTAATTGAGTTAAGAAAATCTTCAAAAGTAAAAACTTTGATTTAGAAATTTTTTCCTGCATTTTTTTAGCTTCATCTTCATCAATAGAAGCTTGTGCTTTTTCAATTAATGTAAGTACGTCACCCATACCTAAAATACGAGATGCCATACGTTCTGGGTGGAATAACTCAAGGTCATTCATTTTTTCACCCATACCGACTAACTTAATTGGTTTTCCTGTAATTGACTTAATAGATAGTGCAGCACCACCACGAGTATCACCATCTAACTTAGTTAGTACTAAACCAGTAATATCAAGTTGTTCATCAAATGAAGTCGCAATATTAACTGCTTCTTGACCTATCATAGAATCGACAACAAGTAATATTTCATCTGGTGTTGTAGCAGCTTTAATATTTTTTAATTCATCCATTAATAGTTCATCGATGTGTAAACGTCCAGCTGTATCGATGATTACATAGTTGAAGTAATTTTCTTTAGCAAAAGCTAATCCATCCTTAACAATATCTACTGGATCTTTATCTACATAAAATACTTCGATATCAAGTTGCTTACCTAATGTTTTTAATTGTTGAACTGCAGCAGGTCTATAAACGTCAGCAGCAATAAGAAGGGGTTTTTTCTTCATAGTCTTTTTAACTTTAAGCGCTAATTTACCTGCTGTTGTTGTTTTACCAGCCCCTTGAAGACCAACCATCATTACAGTAGTAATTTTACCACCTTGGTTTAATTCAACATTAGATCCACCTAGTAGTTCAACTAATTCTTCATTTACAATTTTTACAACTTGTTGTGCTGGAGTAAGAGATTTCATAACCTCTGTTCCAACTGCTCTTTCACTTATTTTCTTAACAAATTCTTTTACAACTTTGAAGTTAACGTCCGCTTCTAATAAAGCTAATCTAACTTCACGCATCATTTCTTTTACATCCGCTTCTGAAACTTTACCTTTTCCAGTAAGCTTAGCTATTGTATTTTGTAATCTTTCTGATAAATTCTCAAATGCCATACAAGCTCTCCTAATTTTCTAGTTTTATCAATTCTTCTACATACGTTAGTACTTCTGTATCAGTAGTTGTTTTCTTTATCTCATTTAGTAAAAACAATCTTTGATTGTTTAATTTAATTAAATTTAACTTCTCTTCAAACTGTTCTAATTCTAATATTGTTCTCTTAATATTATTAGATACAGCTTGTTTTGATATATTATAATTTTCAGAAATCTCTGTTAGCGATAAATCGTTAAAATAATAGTCATCTAAATACTGTCTTTGTTTATCACTAAGTAATTCAGAGTAAAAATCATAGAGTTGTGAAATCTTTATAACTTGTTCTATTTCCACAATCTTCCTC
Source organism: uncultured Gemella sp. (assembly GCA_927911695.1). Classification (GTDB taxonomy): domain Bacteria; phylum Bacillota; class Bacilli; order Staphylococcales; family Gemellaceae; genus Gemella. The sequence continues at coordinate 1,465 of CAKMQO010000209.1, forward strand.
CAGTCATTAAATATAAATCTACATCATTATATTATACGATAAAATCGCGTTTTTTTCAAATTTTTACCGCTTTTTTAAAAAATAAAATCAACTCAAATTAAAACTATTTTGAGCTGATTTATTTACATTTAGTTTAAAATATATGATTTATTTTTAATACAAATTAATTTGAATTATTTACATATAATCCAGTGCAGAATTATCAATTGTTATTGTAATTTTCTCTCTAGAGAAACTTTCGGCAAAATAATCATTAATATACTTTAATAAGGGATAAAGTTTATTATAATCTTCATCTTGATATCTTATAGCAATATTGAATTTATATTCATTATTTATTTTATAAAATAGACTCTTATTAGGTCCTAATACTGATAAATTAGTTTGTTTCTTACTAATAAAATCGAATATCATCTTAGCAACACGTTCTGTCTTTTGTTCATCATATCCTTTTATTGTTATAAATGAGATTTTACAAAATGGAGGATAGTCTATTAACTTTCTTCTGTTAAGTTCATATTTATAAAATTTATCATAGCTATGTTCAATTGCATAATCTAGTATATTGCTAGCTATATTAGTTTGAAAGACAACTTCTCCTTCCTTCTCACTTCGTCCAGCCCTACCAGCAGTTTGAACTAGTAATTGGAATAGTTTCTCATTAGCTTTAAAACTAGGTAGTGCTATCATATTATCAATAGATAATACACCAACTAAAGTTATATTTGGAAAATCTAGTCCTTTTGAGATCATCTGTGTTCCTAATAGAATATCAGATTTGTGATTTTTAAAATCAGTAAGTAGCCTTTCATATGCCCCTTTTCTACTAGTGGTATCAGAGTCCATCCTTGTAATTCTAACACCTGGTATATTTTGATACAGGTACTCTTCAACGCGCTGTATACCATAATTCCCCGAAACTAATTCTGGATGTTCACAACACTTAGATATATTAGAAATTTTCTTTTGATATCCACAAAAATGACAATGTAGTGAATTATCATGTTTATGATAGTTTAAACTTATATCACAATTTTCACACTTATATAAAATGTCCACATGAAAAGCAACGAATAAAGTTAGTATATCCTCGTTTATTCATTAATAAGAGTACTTGTTCCTTCTTCTCTATTTTTTCTTTTATCTTAGTAAGTAATTCACTAGCAATAACATCTTCTTTTTCTGCGGTATGAACTATATTTATCATCGGTAATTTATTATTAAACCTATGTGTAAGCTTTAATAAATTGTTAGGATTATTCTTTTCAAACTTATAATACAGATCAACTGAAGGTGTTGCACTAGCATATAATATAGTAGATTTATTATATATTCCACGCTTTCTAGCAATATCCTTAGCATCATATCTTGGTGACTCAGTCTGTTTATAACTATTTTCATGTTCTTCATCAATGATAATAATACCTAGATTATTAAACGGTGCAAAAACTGCAGAACGAGTACCTAAGCATATTTTAACTTTACCATCAAGAATTTTTTTCCACTCATTATACTTTTCTTTTGCATTGAGTCTAGAATGTATAACTGCTATGTTATCGCTAAATACTTTTCTAAATTTCTTTTCAATTTGCGGCGTTAATATTATCTCTGGTACTAAAATGATAGCTTCTTTCCCTTCTTTAATCACCTTTTCTATAAGCTTTATATAAATCTCCGTTTTCCCTGCACCTGTTACACCATGCAAAAGATACTCATTGAACTTATTACTACCAAAATTCTCACTAATTCTGTCATAAATTTCTTGTTGATGTTTACTTAATTTCGTATTATTTTCTAGTATAGATGTATTTATATCATGTTTAACATCTTCTTCAATAATTCTAATTACATTCTTTTCAAGTAGTTTTTTCGTAACAGAGTTTCCTATATTAAGTTTATCTTTAACCTTTGATTTTTTTATTTTATCATTAGTAATTAAATAATCGACCAGTTCTTTTTGTTTTTTGTTAATTTAACATCTTTATATTTATCTAACACATAAAACTCTTCTGTTTCGTTGTTTTTAATTTCTTTAATTCTACTTATCAGCCTAATTGCTTTTAGTGAGATTAAGTATCCTATTTGTTCAATTGAAAATAGCTTCTCAAATTTATTCTTTTCGATTAAGTTATCTGTATTGAAGTGTTTTGCATAATCTAAAAGTAATGTTTTATTACTATCAAGAAGCTCATAGTATTCTAAATACTTATTTTTTAGGCTTGTAGGAACAATTGTTTCGATTGCCTGTATTCTTGTACAAAATAGTTCATCAGCCATTACTTTAGACAATAAAATCATTTCTTTTGTTAATATTGGAAAGTAATCCTTTAGTCTTTTAATATATTTAAACTTATTCGTTGTTTCTATTTCAGAATTCCCACTTCTAGTATCTACTACATACCCTTGAATCGTTCTTGTTCCAAAAGGAACCTCGACTCTGTATCCTACTATATCCATATCTTTAAATTCCTCAGGTACAAGATAAGAATAAACTTGATTAACATTATGATTATTTACATCAATTATTACCTCAGCATACATAATCTCACCTCCTTTAAATTAAAGTTAATTTATTTTGATATTTCATCAACTATAGCTTTTGCTATATTATTTTTATTGCTTTTATCAATTTTCTTAATATTATCGTGTCTGTCTATTATATAGACCTCATTATCATCACTACCAAAACCTATATCTTTTTAGATATATCATTAGCGACAATATAATCAAGATTTTTCTTAACAATCTTTTCTTTTGCATACTCTATCAAATTATTTGTTTCAGCAGCGAAACCAATAACTTTTTGACCTTCATGTTTATTATCACCCACATATTTTAATATGTCTTGTGTTCTTCGAAATTCAATTGTTAAATTTCCGTCTTGTTTTTTTACTTTTTTATCAAAAACTTGAACTGGTGTGTAATCTGATACAGCTGCTGCCTTTATAATAAAATCACAATCCTTAAAATTGTTTTTTACTGCTTCAAACATATCATTTGTGCTAGTGATTTTTACTTTCTTTACATTATTGCTAATACTATCATTATCAACGCTAGTCACTAAGATTACTTCTGCCCCTCTTCTTGCACACTCATTCGCAATAGAAATACCCATTTTCCCTGTAGATGGATTTGTTAAGCATCTAAATGGATCGATGAATTCTTTTGTAGGTCCTGCAGTTACCAACACCTTTTTTCCTTTTAAATCCTGTTCAACTTTTTGAAACACAAAACTTTCAATTTTTTCGATTGATGGGAATTTACCTTCGCCTACATCTCCACATGCTAAAAGCCCACTATCAGGTTCCACAAAATTAAAACCTAGTTTAATTAATCTATTCATATTATCTTGAATAATTGGATTTCTATACATAAATGTATTCATCGCTGGAACAATATAAACAGAAGATGTATCTCTAACTGCGAGCATTAATGAAGTAGCCAGGTCATCTGCAATTCCATTTGAAAATTTTGAAATCAAATTAGCTGTAGCTGGTGCTACAATTATTTTCTCCGCCCACTTCGTTAAGTCTATGTGTTGTATTTCATTTTCATCGATTTCTTCAAAAGTACTTGTGTAAACTCTATTTTTTGTTAAAGTTTGAAATGGTAGCTGTGCAACAAATTTTTCAGCATTTTTTGTAAGTATTACTTTAACATTATTACCTTGCTTCACAAGAGAGCTACATAAATCAATTGATTTATATGCCGCAATGCCCCCTGAAACTATTAATAAAATATTCATGGAATTCTCCTCTAAACTTTATTAATATAAGTCATGATCAGTATTATTTGTTCCAAAAACTGCTGTTCAATTTCGATAGTCTTTTAATATATCTAAGTTTGTTACCTGAACAG
>CAKMQO010000210.1 GCA_927911695.1 uncultured Gemella sp.
TAATGTTGAAAATAATAAATCTCTTATCATAGGCATACGTTTGCATGTCCCCATGGAAATCTAAATGTTCGTGTGTTAGGTTCGTGAATATCGTCAACATCTATATCTACGTTATAAATACGACCTAATGCCATCGCATGTGATGATGCTTCGAATGCTAGATTTTTTTATATTATCTCGACGTAATTCACCTATCTGATTATGTAATGTTACTACATCAGGAGTAGTGTTACCGAAGTAAACAGGTTCTGCATCATTTTTCCCAAAACCATTCGTTCCTATATAAGCACTGCTTTCTCCTAAAGTCCTTAACATATTGTGTACTAATGTTGAGATACTTGTTTTACCATTTGTTCCAGTTACAGCTACAGTATGTACATCTGAACCTTCGTTGATTTTCTTAGCAATCATACTAGCAATTTTTTCAATCTCATGCTCTTTAATAACAATCACAGCACAGTTTTCTACATTATAATTTTCATAACGGCTCGCAATTACTAATGCTGCCCCTTGTTCAATTACCTTTTCTATATAATTATGACCATCTACCGTATATCCCTTTATAGCGACAAATACGTCTCCTTCGCCTACTTTTCTAGAATCTTGAGATATATTATTTACACTTTCTGGTAAATTTCCATAAATAGTTTTTACTTTTATATTATCAATAATATCTAATATATTCATACTATCTACCTTTTTCTTATTTTCTAACTACTAAATTATACCACGCATGAAACTATTACTCAACCAACAACGGTAATTATTTTATCTATGAGTGACACAAAAATCATGATTTCGAAAAAATCAATTTTGAAGAATTATCCAAGCGAAGTTTACTAGTTATCTAAAAACTTTTTATAAAGCTTATTTAGGTATCAAAAAACACCGCATATATGATTTTTATTCAAACTTTTTAAAATTTTGAATTTTTGTTTTATTCCCATTTTTTAATCATTCACTCTAGCTTACGACATTATATTTCTGTTATGTTGATAATTAATAAAAACTAGTGTAATATATATAAGAAATCATTTTAAAAAGAAACTAAAAGGAGCTACAATGGAACACGAAATTATTTCCGAAATTTTGACTCATATAGCTAATAACAATATTAATAAAATAACTTTTTCTAATATTCGCAATAAAGAATTAGAACTGGATAAAGTCATTGGCAAATTAGTTACTATTAAAGAAAGTATTAATTTACAGCTAGAATACAGATATAAAAGAATAATAAAACACACTAACATAGTTACTACTGAATCTTCAAACATTGAGAATTCGATCAAAGAACTTTTTGAATTAGCAAAAGATATTAATGTTGTTACTTTAGATGAAAATATAAACATTAAAATTTCAAAAAAATTCAAAATAAGTGTAAATAGAAAAAAAACAGCTGCTAAAGCTATTTCATTTGAACATAATAAGAAAAAAGACTATTTCTTGGATGAAAAACAAAAGTATCCATTTTTAATTGAGCTCGGCATTCAAAATAAAGATGGCAAAATTGTTAAGAGTAAATACAATAAATTTAAACAGATAAATAAATACCTTGAATTTATTAAACAAGCCACTACTCAATTAGATTCTAATAAACAGATTACTATTCTAGATTTTGGTAGTGGTAAAAGTTACCTAACATTTTCTACCTATTATTATTTAACTGAAGTTCTTAATATGGATGTGAAGATTATTGGAATAGATCTAAAAAAAGAAATTATTGAACATTGTAATAATATAGCTGAAAAACTTAATTTTTCTAATCTTAGCTTTATTTATGGTGACGTTATCGACTATGAAAATAAAGATGAGATAGATATGGTCATTAGTCTGCATGCATGTAATACTGCGACTGACATAGCTATTCTAAAAGCTCTTGGTTGGAAAGCAAAAGTATTCTTCGCAGTTCCTTGTTGCCAAAAAGAAGTCAACAGTCAACTTAATGACGAATTTCTTCCGTTTATGTTAAAACATGGAATCGTTAAAGAAAAATTCTCTACACTTCTTACGGATTCTGTTCGTAGTGAAGTCTTAGAAGCATTCGGATATAAATCTGATATCGTTGAGTTTATCTCAGCTGAAAACACACCTAAAAATCAACTTATCCGCGCATATAAAAACTACAAATAATGTAGACAAAGATAAATTATCTAATATTGAAAAATTTACAACATCTTTAAATGTGAAGATGTTCTTGTTAGATGAAGTAAAAAAAATAATTTAATATAAAGAAAAATGCATTAGCTCTCATTTTTAAGCTAATGCATTTTATTATTCTAAAAACTATAGTTCACTAAAGTCGTAAACTTTACCTTTTTGTCTATTTGGTAATACAGCCGCAATTACTAAGCAAACTACTGCTGGTACTAACCATTCTAAACTTTGAGCTGCTAGAGGAAGTTTTGCGATTAAACCACTTAAAGCCGTTACTTTAAATGTGCTTCCTACTACTGAAGGATAGAGATTAATGTAACTACTGCCATTGTTAATTGCATTCCTAATTTAGATAACGCAACGTATTTGTTAACAATAACTACTAATACTAATGCAATTGTGATTGGGTATAAGAATAATAGCATTGGTACTGAGAATTGGATAACACTTTGTAATCCAACGTTTGCGATAGCAAATCCTACAACTGTGAATAATGTAGCATACGTTTTGTATGAAAGTTGTGGGAATTTTTTGTTAAAGAATTCTGAAGTTGCCACGATTAATCCTACTGTTGTAGTGAAACATGTAAGAATTACCATGATTCCTAAGAACATACTTCCGAAGTTACCAAATAATTGACGCGCTGATTCAGATAGTACATATGCACCTTTGTTAACTTTAGGGTTAGCTAGTACCTCTGCAGGAACTGCAAATTTGTTACCTAATAATCCTAATCCGACATATAAAATACTGAATCCAATTCCTGTTGCAATACCAGCAATCCATACACTTGATAAGAATTCTTTTTTATCTTTAAATCCTAATTGTTTTAGAGCGCTCATCGCAATAATACAGAATGCTACTGAAGCAAGTGCATCAAGTGTGTTGTATCCTTCGATAAATCCTGTACCGAATGCTAAACCACTAGTAGCATAAGTTTTAGCAGCTTCCCCTGTTGAGTTGAATTTAGAAACACCTAAGATTACTAAAATTACGATTAATAAAGCAAAAATAGGTGTTAAAACTTTACCTACACTATTTAAAATCTTAGTTGGGTTTACAGCTAATAAGAACGCACATACAAAATAAATAATTGTAAAAATTAATAACCATGGTAAACTACTTCCAGCTACAACTGGAGCTACTCCAATGTCAAATGCAGTCGCTGCAGTTCTAGGAATCGCAAAAAGTGGTCCAATTGATAAATAAAGTAAAACTAAGTACGCTGTTGAGAATAATGGTGAAATTTTTTCATCCATCTCTGCTCCATACCCATTTGGATTAAGTGCTCCTACGATAAGTGTAACAATCGCTATACCTACTCCTGAAACAACAAATCCTAAAATTGCTGGCCAAAAGTTTCCTCCTGCACTTACTCCTAGTGCTGGTGGAAAGATTAAGTTTCCAGCACCAAAAAAGATACCAAATAATAACAATCCGGTTAATAAACCTTTTTTCATATATACTATTTCCTTTCTTAATTTATATAGTATATCTATAATACTATATCTCTCGTAAAAAGGCAAACTTTTTTTTGAAAAATATTTTAGATTTTTTTTATTTTTTAAAAAAGTTGTCAGATAATTTTTAAAATAAAAAAGAAAACGAATTCAATTTTATTCTTGAATTCGTTTTTTATTATTATACGTGCAACCAAAGCAATTGTATTACGAATAATATAGCAAAGATATACATTAATGGGTGAATATCTTTCCATTGTTTTTTAGATAATTTTAATACTACATAGAAAATAAATCCAAATGCGATACCATCGTTAATTGAACCTGTAAGTGGAATACCTACAATTGTTACGAATGCTGGGAAAGCTTCTGTGATATCAGACCAATCAATCTTAGCAATACTTTCCATCATAAATGATCCAATGATGATTAATGCTGGTGATGTAATTGCTGGTACTGAAGCTAAGCTACTTGCAAGTGGGAATAAGAATATTGAGATTACAACTAAGAAACTTGTTGTTAAAGCTGTAAGACCTGTACGTCCTCCGTTAGCGACCCCTGCAGAAGATTCGATATAAGCTGAAGTTGGAGTAGTTCCGAATAAAGATCCTGCTAGTGAAGCAAATGAGTCAGCTAATAAAGCTTCTTTTGCTTTTTCCATTTTTCCATTTTTAATTAATCCTGCTTGACTAGTTACTGCAACCATTGTACCCGTAGTGTCAAATAATGTTACCATTAAGAATGTAAATACTATTCCATATAATCCTAATTGTAAGGCATTAATACTTTCACTAACTGGATTATATAGTAAGCTTAGATCCATGTGAGGAATACCAAAGACTTTTTCTACTTTTAACATTCCTGTAAAGTATGAAATAATAGCAACTACTGCCATTCCAATGAAGATGGCTCCTTTTACTTCTAAAGCTAATAGAACAAGAATAATAAAAATACCTAGGATTGTCATATAAGCTACAGGATTTTTTAAATCTCCCAATGAAAGAATTGTATGTGGATTTGCTACAATAAGCGAAGAGTTTTTAAGCCCTAAGAATGCGATAAATAATCCAATTGCTGCTGAAATCCCATGTCTTAAATTATTAGGTATTGAATCAATTAAACTTTCTCGGAATTTTGTTGCTGATAAAATTACGAAAATAACAGCTCCTAAAAAACACGTTGCTAATAAAGTTTTATAGTTATACCCTGATGTTGCAGCCAGTGTTGCGAAATATGAGTTTATACCCATACCAGGTGCAACTACTATTGGGTAGTTCGCTGCTAATGCCATAATTAAAGTACCGATTAAAATCGCGATTATTGTCGCTGTAAATACTCTATCTAATGGAATACCTGCTGCTGATAATACAGCTGGATTTACTACTAAAATATAACTCATAGAGAAAAATGTAATTAAACCAGAAACTACTTCAGTTCTAGTATTAGTATTATTCTCTTTTAATTTAAAAAGACGTTCTAACATAAATAGAAAATTCTCCTTAGTTTTTATTAATGCTTAAGCACATAGATAATAATATATGTTTTATCTCTAAAAGTCAAGAACTTTTATTTTTAAAGTTCATATTTTACATAAATACTTTATGTTTTATATTAATTTTCGATAAAAACTACCTTCTCTTTTGAAAAAACATGAGAGTTTACATAAAGAAACATTCGTTATAAACGAACTTTAAGTTTATTTCCGTCTATAAAAATTCGATTAAAATAAATAAAAAATTCTTTAAACACTATACTACCTAAAGTTTAGATTTAGTATACTGGGGTTAACCCAAAAAGTCCTAAAATTAACAAAGTGTATATGAGAACTCATAGACGCAGTGGTTTATTGATATCTAAAATCGCTTTAGAAAAGCTTTTTAGATATCTAATAAACTATGCGGGGGTGACTCGACAAAAATCTTGTTTCTTCGAAATCACGATTTTTTGAGTCACTCCCATTTATTTTTATTTTTTATATTTTACATGATATAATGAAATTAAACTTAACCGTCAATAAGGAGATTAGTATGACAAAAAACTTAGTATGCTATAAACGATTACCACTTTTGGAC
>CAKMQO010000211.1 GCA_927911695.1 uncultured Gemella sp.
CGGTATATAGAGAGTTTTATGAAGAAATTGTAAAAAATAACATATTACCTATAGAAGTCTTAAGTAGCATGAAAATAGAGTTTTTAAAAGCAAATAAAACCTAGAATGGCTTATTCTAGGCATTTTAAAAAAAATGAAATATTATTATTTGATATTTACGAGATTCATTTACCAGATGAATATATTGATATGATAAGTAAATATGTAAAAGAAGGGAATGATTTAATTAAGCTTGTAGATAGAGAAGATATTGAAAAAGAATGTGTTAATATAAGAGGAAAATCATTTAAAATAGGAACTCATTCTCAACATATTATTTAAGAAGGGAGGGTATAAAATGAAAACATTTGAAATGTCAAAGGAGATAAAAGAGCTTATTAATGAAATTGATGTTTCTGAATCAAATTATGAAAGAGCATCAAACAGATATAAGGCAATTGCAAACTATATAAAAGAATCTGATTTAGCAGAATATAGTCCGGATATTTACTTACAAGGTTCTATTAAATTAGGAACAGCAATTAAACCTTTTACTGAAGATGGAGCCTATGATATAGATATTGTTTGTAATATGACTAAAAAAAGAAGAAATCATCAGACTCAAAGAGAATTAAAAGACGAACTTGGAAAAGTAGTTAAAAATTACTCGTTAAAACATAGTATGGAAAATTTCCCCAAAGAAAGTAATAGGTGTTGGACACTAAATTATGTGGATGAATCAAATTTTCATATAGATATATTACCTGCTGTTCCTTGGGATGATACGAATGGTGGAAATATTGCAATTTCAGATAAAACAAGTGATAATTACGATGATATAACATTGACTGGGAAGTCAGTAATCCTAAAGGATATTCCGATTGGTTTAAAAAGCAAAGCGATTTTCAAACGATAAAAGAATCATATGCTAAACGATTTTATGCAAAGATAGAAGAAATTCCAGATTATAAAATAAAAACTCCATTACAAAGAATTGTGCAATTGTTAAAGAGACATGCAGAAGTTATGTTTGAAGATGATATGGAGCAAAAACCGTCTTCTATTATAATTACTACTTTGGTTGCAAAAATTTATCCTAAAAGTACGATTATTAGTGGTGATTTTAAGACATTATTATTGAATGTAGTCAAAAATCTTTTGAGCGGAATTGAATATGAAAATGAAAATCCTTGTATTTATAATCCGGTTAATAGAAAAGAAAAATTATCTTTGAAATGGGATAAGGATAGAAAATATTTTGAAATTTTTGAATGGTACGATCAACTTAAGGTTGACTTTAGCGTAGATAATAAAGTATTGCCTTTAAATGAGAGTCTGTTTTATATACAGAGAAGTTTGCGTAAAAATACTAATGAAATTGGAATCTCGTTAAATTCTTTAAGTTATCATCAAAAACCCAAATGGAAATTATCAAGTATTGCTAAGACCAACGTAGAGATAAAATCATATTACAGTTGGCATGGTTTCAGATTTAAGCAAATAAAAAGTGGTGAAGCCTTGAATAAAAAAGGAAAACTTAGATTTGAAGTTAAGGCACTTACGCTCAATATAAAAGACTATGATATATACTGGCAAATAACCAATACTGGTCACGAAGCAATAAGTGCGAATTGCTTAAGAGGAGACTTTTATAATTCTAAGCTTGAACAAGGAAAGAGAATAAGAACAGAGGAAACTTGCTATGTAGGTAGACATTATGTTGAAGCGTATATAGTAAAAAATGATATTTGTTATGGGAAAAGTAAACCTTTTGAAGTTAATATAATTGATGGTCTTACTTTTGAGTGGCTTAATACAAAAAAACTAGGAGGTTAATGTATGCCTGATACAATTATAAATTGGTTATTTGGATTAGTTAAAACAATACCTGAGGACATTATTAAAACGCTGATATTAGGTTTTGCAATTTTAATTCTAAGAGTACTTGTTGACAGAGTTAAATTTTTAAATTCTAAATTTAAAAATTTAATGGTAAAGATACTTAGTACAAATATAGAAATATCTATAAAAACCTCTTTTATCGATTCTCCGGAATATAATTATGTTGCAAAAAGAAAAAAGAAATATATATACGGTCAAAATTCGAGCGATAATGATGTGTGGGAAATAATTATTGTAGGGATATTTGTTGCTTCTATAATTGTTTATTTTTCAAAGAATATGTAGAGTATATATCTTTGTTCTTAAAATGGTTTGGGCTTATACCTTTAATAGTATCTATTATATTTTTATTTATTATATCGTTTAGCAAGGAAGTTCAAAAAGTTACTGTTAAATTCATTGTTATTTCAATAGTTGTTTCTGCATTAACATTATATTATGGATTTAATATTAAAGAAATGGCAGCAACATTGAGTCCGTCAATAGTTGATACAAAAAAAATTTCTTATATCAGTATATAAAATTTTAGGTGTATCTATAGGAGTAATTCAACAAATGGTATCTTATATCTTATTGTTGCGTATATTCAGTGTCTATATTGATAGAAAAAAAGAAAAATCCGATACAAGCAATTCGCAAATTTATTGCTAAAACGAAACGATTTGAATCGGTTTATTTCCTTGGGATTTCAGTAATATTGTTTTCGATTTTGTCATATTTATTGACATTAGATGCTGTTGTTGAAATTTTATTGAGATAATAAAAAAATTTAGAAAATTACCTCTTCATCTCCTTACCCATGTAGATTCCAAAGTTCTTTCGTATTTGATAAAGCTCGTCCATAATAGATCTTGTAGAAGAATACTCTTGCATTAGGGTATTCTTTTTTTTTCTTGTAATTTATTAAGTTTATCTAAAATATACTTGGAATCAGGCAACCTTGAATAGGACTTTTTAAGTTTTGCAAGAGCCATTTCGTAGCGTGTGATTTCAGCCTTATACTCCTCAAAAAATGCCTTATTAGAAGGATTTGCTTTATATTCTTTGTAGTGGGCTCGATACTGTTTAACAGTATGAACTTGTTCCATTGTATCGGAAAGTAGCTGCATATCCTTATCGATTTTTTTTTATTTTATCTTGTAAGTTCTGTCTTTCTTCAGTACTTTTCTTGATGTATTCATCAAGCTGTTTAACGGAGTTAATGCCATGTTTGAAAATGATAAAATAAGAATATACAGTTTTGACAAAATAAGAATTTACAGATGAAGAATAGTGCCGAGATTGTATTTATCAACCAAATTGTTTATAATATATAAGACATAGTTGGTTTTGTGGACGATGGAGATAAGTAAGAAGACTTATAATATGATTAAAGAGTTGTGTGGTGAAAAGATATAAGCGTTTAAGAACTTGCCAGAAGGATTGATCAGATTCCACAGAATTTTAGCAAGAAACTGAAATGAGATACGGTTATCTTGGAGGAGTTAAAGCAGATAGCCGATGGGATTGAAGTTACATTTGAGCAATCGTTTATCTTCCTAGATGGAGAACATATAAAAATAAGTAATGAATAGGTGAGATAGATTTTCAGAGAAGATTCTGCTTTAACTTGGAGATTACTAGGTGTATAGATCCATAAATTTACGTAATAAGCAAATCTTTTATATAGGAAAAGGTACAAAGAATCGAGCATTTTAACATGAAAGAGAAAGCCTGGGCAGTCCTGATAGGAAGAAGTTAAAACTATATCAGAAACCAAGGATGCCGGACTTGAAGTTGAAAAGATTATCATCAATTAGAAGTTGAGGAGATAGGGCATTGAGAATATGTGAGAATAGAGAGGAGGTTAAAAACGAGATAAATAAAAGCTTTGCGAAGTATATTTCAGAATTTAATGATATTCCGGAACATTTAAAAGATATGAGAGTTGATGAGGTTGATCGAACTCCAGCAGAAAATCTTGCTTATCAGGTTGGGGGGACAACTCTTATTATTAAATTGCAATTAGATGAAAGAAAGCGTCTTTATGTCAAGACTCCTTCGGATAATTTTAAGTGGAATCAGCTTGGCAAATTATATCAATGGTTCACAGATACATATGCGCATCTGTCGCTGAAGGATCTGAAAGCCATGCTGAATGAGAATATTAATATGATTTATGAAATGATTGAGTCATTAAACGACGAAGAGTTATTCGAGCAACATATGAGAAAGTGTGCCGATGAAACAACCAAAACAGCGGTCTGGAAAGTATACAAGTTTATTCACTTTAACACGATTGCTCCATTCGGAACATTTAGAACTAAAATCAGAAAATAGAAAAAGATTGCACTATAACTTCCAGTTTGATGAAATAAAGAAATTATTGGAGAGGAAAAATATGGTTGGAAGAATTTATCACGTTGGATTAACCGTTTCTGATTTGGATCGCTTGATTGCTTTCTATAGAGATATTCTTGGGTTTGAATTTCAGAGCGAAATCCTTATGGAAGGCGAAGAGACCGATAAAATCTTCCGTAAGGAAAATTGTAAAGCAAGGGTTGCATTTTTGAATGGTTCGAAGGCTCTTGAAGTATCACCTGTTGAATTGATTCAGTTTGTAGATAGCAAAATCCATAAAGAGTAATCAGACTTGTTTACGCCATCTATCTTAGAAGTATGCTTATACACGGATGACATAGATCCTGTCTACAAAAACCTTATCGAAAATTATGTGGAGTATTTGTCTGGACCGCAGCATTTAGATTTCAGGGCAGATGGATTTTGGGAAAGCAGAGCGTTTTATTTCAGAAACCCGGATGAAATCATTCGGTTTGTCAATGAACTGCGAGAATTGATAAATAGTTAACTTCAAGTTTGTCGAACAATTGATTGGTTAGAAGACTATCATTCAAGGACATATTCTGTTGTTCGCAGAAATAAGATGGCAATAATTTTAGAACGCTCAACCGTCTAAATTTCAGGCTTGAAAAGGGCAGTATCGTGCAAACGGAGATAAATTAGCGAAAAATTGCTGTTGTTCAATTCCCTTATACCATAGGGGTTGAGTATTGTTTTTTACTGAACAATCAAGCCATGTTGAAGCAGTCGTTTTAATGACAAGGTAGTAGACTAAAATAATTAATTACGAATGCTTTATGAGGTAGCTGTTGTAGAGTGATAGTGATGCGGTAATATCGAACCGCTGAGTATGTTGTATTGATGTCAAAAGTTGAACCTGATAAGTAAATAAAGTGTAGAAAACAAAGGCTTATTTATAGGATATCGTTAAAAGGTATTAGAAGTTGGAGGTAAGTAGTTGAAAGAAAATCGACCGGATTTTAGTAATATAAAATCATTTGAAGAGTTTAACAAATACTATTGGTATAGAGAAGAACTTTCACAAATATGTAAGTCTCTTGGACTAGAGTATAGATGTACGAAGAAAGAATTAAACTATATTATTGAACAATATTTCAAGGGGACTAAAGTAGAAAAGTTTTTGAAAAAAGCTAAGAAAAATCAATTAGAAGATATAACCTTAGAGACTCCGTTACTTAAATGTGGTTTTTCTTTTAACCAAAAATTTAGAGATTATTTTTCAGCTGTAACAGGAGTTAGCCCGTTTAAATTTAATGCTGATATGGCAACGGCTTGGAGAAAAGTAAAAAGAGATAACGATAAGAAATTTACAATTCAGGGACATGATAAAAATATATTATGGAGAGTCAGATTACGCCAAGTATGATAATTCTGTTTGTCAGTGGAATCAATTTCTGAAAGAATTTTGTGCAGATGACCATAGCAATAATTATTCTAACAAGTTAAAAGTTGCAGCTATCCTTGGAAAGAAGTTAAAGACTCAAAGAATGAAAAAATATATTCAAAACAACTTCTGAATGAATATAGCTACAAAGTAGAGGAGTATCGTAAATAAACAAATCCCATGTAGAGATAATACTATTTAACAATAACCTTGAGTTATCGTTAAAAAGTTTAGTGGATTTGCTCCCATATACAGACAGGATTACGTGATATACTTAGTGTTCATTAGTTTCATGTGGAGGCAGTTATACTTTTGCCTAAACTTGATGTCAATAAGTATATAGATATTAAAATTTAGCATAATTAGATTGATTTGATAAGTGCTGAAAGTAAAGCGTCTTATACATAAAGTATGGAATATATTTATATAATTTGATTTAAAGGTTTTGACACTCTATATTACACGGTTTAGATAGAAGTGTGGAATTGCACTAAGGGAGAATTAGATTAAATTGTAAAAAGAGAAATACGTTATTCCACAATGCACACTAGAAAAAGAGTAAGCTAACATGGATGATTAAAGGCATTTTAAATTTATTAAATAGAAATAGAGGTATTTATGAAAAAGATATTAAAAATAATATTATTTCTAATTAGTTTATCGTTAAGTATCCTCACTGCATTTATTACATATTTACTTATAATTAGGAAATAAGATATTCTATTCCTTGATAATTAAGAATGTCGTTGTTGGGATTGTATCATTGGTTCAACAGAACTCTATTGAAGCGTAGAAATTGTTTTTTCTGCTAAGAACTTACTGAATACCGATTATTGGTACAGCAATCATAGCTTTTATAAGAGAAATCAATGAAATTATAAAATTAGTTTGAATCAGGAAGTAATAAATTTGAATTTATAAGTATGAGGAGGATAAATGGAAAATAGTAAATATGTTGTTTTTGAGATTTTAGGAGTTAAGAAAGACGACCATCAGAATTCTTTTGTATTTGATAAAGATGCGGAATGTATAATTAATAATGATGAGTATATAAGAAAAATACAAGTATCGTCAGATATCGATAAGGCTATCTTTTATTTACATGATTCACTTGAGATTTCAGAAGATAATGTTTCTGTAATAGTTAATTACCTTACGTTGTATCTTGGCAATATGATGATTGCTCTTTTGAAAAATAGTTTGGAATATTCAAGTTTTTTGCTAAAACCGACTATTCGTATTTCAGAGTTTCATTTATTAGGAAATGAAACTACATTTAATGACTGTATTCAAATTACTGATTCCTTGGGTTACTGTACTAAGTTTGATAACGGAAATGAAATTTTGAAACAATGGATAGAAGATGTTAAAATTTCAGATTACATTATAAAAAAGGATAAGTATGATATTTTGTATTTATTACTTCAAGGAGGTAATATCGTTCAAAAGTATATGGCGATGTATGCTTATCTGATGTGCTTAGTAAATGAAATATATTCTAGTCAAAGAGAAAGTCAAAAACAAGTAGTAAGATATATTTCAGAAAACTGTTCTAAGGTCGGAATAAATTTGATTCTATCTTTATGTACCCGCCCAGGTGCAAGAACTAATGAGAAAGAAGATCAATTTACTGCTTTGCGAAATAAGATAGCACATCCTGCTAATATAAATGCTAATGTTAATATGAATGAAAATTTTATAAACCAACTTGCTTCAATTATTTGCTGTGCAATAGAAGATATACCTTATTAATTTGATTTAATGGATTACTGTAAAAAACATGAAATTTTTGAACGATAACTCCAGTTTATAAAATAAAAAATTTAATAATATGTTTACCAAAGGCGATAAAGAGAAAACTATCGTCTATTTCTTTATAAATTTTAAGAAAGAGGTAATCCTGCATGAATATTGACTATTTTTATATTCGTGAAGAAGAGCTATTTAACTTTCTGAAAGTACCTGAAATATTGGTGGGCGGAGAAATATTTGTAGGGGTATCTACTTAAGCAATTACCCTTTATTCCATGTTTTTGAATCGTACAGGAATGTAACAGGATAGATAAGAAAAGTAGAGTATTTCTCTGTTTCATTGTCGAAAAAATTATGAGAAGAAATATTTTAAAGTCTACTGCTATAAAAACATTAGACGAGTTAGACTGAAAAAAATGATACTCCTGATTCGTATTATTTATATTTTCCTTCCTTGATTAGATATGTTCGATCATGGTATTTGTTGTTCTCTCTTTAAAGACATTTTTATCTTTTTTGCAATTAATTTATGATATAATTTCAAAATTAAACTAAGTAGTCCTAACGTTTATTTTTGAGTAATTATATATACTTTTAGAAATTTAAGGAAATCCAAGATAATAATCATGTATTTAAGAAACTGATTAATAGATTATTCGATATGACAGCGCAAGATTTAAAAAATAGAATCTACTATCAGATAAAATTATCACTACAGATTAAAAATCTAAAAAAAATATATAAGCTTATAGAAAAGAAACTTTTGATGACATATTAAATGAATCTAAAAATAAACTATATTATGTAACAATTAGAGAAGATTTTAGAGAAATTTAGAAAAGAGGTTAATAATTCACAATTTTTGGTGCGCTTCCTTTTTCTAAATGTTATAATGGTATTATCAAATTAGAGGCGCTTAGTATGATTTGAAAGAATAAAAAAATCCTTGTGTAATTAACACAACCAGATTTTATCTAAATAATAGGAATTTTTAGAAATAGCTTGAGTTTGTTATTAAAATGGAGCTAGCTCAGGCTCAACGAAGCTATAAATATCATTTATCAGAAGTTTAATGTATCTATTGACGATATTGCAGAAGAGAAAAAAATGTATACTTCAGTACAAAATTATAAACAGACTTTAAAAATAAAATTGTGAAAGGATTAGAATATAATTTATTATCTCGACTCTATCATTACAAAGATAACCAAGGAATCAACACTGATGATGAATCTAATTCTTTGGTTTTAATGAATGGTGATTTTATCTGATTTGATTAATACGAAAATATATTTAGTAGAAACTTTTGATGAACTAAAAAGATATATTGTTATTTGGATGAAATTGAGCGTATATTGGAGTTTGCTGGTTGCCTAATGAGGTTAGAAGAGTTTTGTCAAGATGACTTTGACCTAGACTTAAAATGGGAATTTGTTCCTTAACTTGTGGTAAAACGACCTCAGTTAGTCAAAAGAAAATTTTACTTAGTGGATAAAACGGTGCAGGAAAACAATGCTAAACCGTATAAAGCAGAAGATGCTCAAGGAAATATCATTAAACAAGGTTATCATTTGTTAGTTAAAGTAGCATTTAGAACAACAGAAGTTCCAAGAAAAATACTCTAGCTATTGAAATCAAGAGGCTATAAAGTAATGATTAGCAATGCTAGCAATCAAGTCGTAATTGTATTATCTCGCCATTTTAATCTGCTACTAGGGAGTCAATGTGTTGAATCTAAGCTAAACTAGAGTAATTCATAAAGAACAACATGATGTTATTGTAGAGCAATTAGTTGATAATTTACGATAGGTACTTTGATCAGCTTCCAATTTACCAAAAAGACAGATGTTATGGCTATGATTTTTAAAATGATGATAGTTCATCTTGAAAAGTCCTACAAGAATGCCTCCTTATAAAATAGAGTAAGGTCTAGTAAGAGATAATGAAAGTGGGATAAAATAGTTTTAATAAATTATATCATGAAAAACATAATGGTAGTGGTTAACAAAGAAGCAATGTGATAAATGTGAAATTATTGGTTATTGTAATAATAAGTACCTCTTCTTTGAAAATTATAGATTAATTATATAAAATATAAATTTATGGAGGAAGATATTCAGTGGAAAATCTATCATATTATCAACCTAACTTAGAGTTATTACGTCGTAAAGTGTATAATTGCGAAAAGATTATTGATGAAGAACACGAATTGTATAAAGTCTTAATTACTTATTTCATTTCTTCAATATCTGAAAATTCACCTACTCCACTTCCAAGTAGGTATAGAAAATTTAAGAGAGATTCTTTACAGAACAGAGGATTACAGCTTATTGGTCAAATTTTAGATGAATTACACTTTTTAGATTTAGGCATACCTTCTACTTTTACATTGAGTAATTTAGGTATTAAGAAAGTTGTTGGGCATATTAACGTAGAATTAGATAGAAAAAATTCGGGATGAGATGCGTTATATAGGAAAGAAAGTCTATTGTTGGACTTGATGTTATTTGAAAGTATATTAAGTAAAACTTACAATATATTTAAATACTGATTATAAAGTAACTGTACCTGATGCAATAGACAAGCTGATAGTTATACTTAATTCTATAAAATCATATACCATCTTTGATCCGAGAGTATTTTTAGGTGAATTAAAATCGACACTAGAACATATAATTAATCAAGTTCTTTTAACAGACGAACATAAATATCTTCAAAATAGGAGTGAAGTGGAGATAAATTATACTGGTTTATGCAATCTATTTGAACTGTTTTTTGCTAAGATACTTCTTGATTCTCACCTTGATTTATTACCTTTTGTTACTAAGGATGAGCGTGATCAGATTTCATTTTCAAAGGAAAAAGGTATTTCCTTACCAAATAAAATTCTAGAAAATTTCACAAAATATATTATCGAGACACGAGATGAAGAATTAATAATTGGTGATAAAAAAATTGAAGTGATAATGGAATATTTGCAGCAAGTAAAAAAAATATAACCAAATATTTTAATGATTATCTTTTGAAGCCAGATGATAAAAGAGCTTTGAAACTTGAAAATAATTATGTAAGCATCTGTGAAAAAAATCTTATTATTTGCGATTTCTCTCTTAACCAATCACTTTCGTGTGATGATTCTAAACTAGTAATTGACAATTTAATCTTAAATAATCAGAGTTTCTATGAGAGTATGCCTGTCAACAGTGTCGTTGGTGAACCTAATATGAGATTGTTTAGAGAACCGATACTGGAGTTTTCAGAATTAGATATACTTCCTACATTTTCATTGTTAGAGTCTTCTAAATACTTTGTTTATCGAATATTGAGAAGCGATATCCTTAATAAGGAGAACGGACGAGAGTGGGCAACACTAATACGAGAAAATTTTGACGAAAAGTTATTACCAGAGCTCAGAAAAATTGCAGAAGTTTACGACAGAGATTGTAAAACAAATTATTATCTTAATCAGTCCAAAATTAGTGAAATCAAAACGTTAGTAAAAAATGATT
The DNA here is from genome assembly GCA_927911695.1 of uncultured Gemella sp. Lineage (GTDB taxonomy): Bacteria > Bacillota > Bacilli > Staphylococcales > Gemellaceae > Gemella. The sequence continues at coordinate 10,888 of CAKMQO010000211.1, forward strand.
CCTTGATTGAGGAATTGGATTTAGTCTTTGTATACAATGATACTTTATATATTTATGATTTAAAAAATTATGGACTTGCTAGGAACACAAAGCAATGTAAAAGAATAGTTAATTCACATATACGTAAAGAGTTTACAAAATTAAATAAATTAAAATCAAAAATTCTCTCAAATAAGTCGCTGTTTGAAAAGAGTTTGGTAAGTTTGAAACCATAAAAATTGGTATTGTTACAGCTAATACTACGCCTTATAGATTTTTTAAAAGAGGTAGGGTATATTCTATTCCAGAGTTTAGGAAAGAACCAGATCTGCTTGTAGAATAAATAACTAAAAATGAGGCGAATATCTAAAAAACTACGATTAATAAAGCAAGATTTCTATAAAAAAATAACAATTAGGAATTCAAATACATTTGAAAAAATAGCTAAGATTTTAGAAGAGAAATAGAAGTATTTAAATTGGAAGAAGGTGAATGTTTGATGGAAGGAATGTTGAAGTTATATTCTCCTATTAATGAATTAAAACAAATTGGTGAGGATATTTGGATTGTTGATGGAAATGAAATACATATGAATTTTAAACTTTTTAAAGTTCCTTTTACAACAAGAATGACAATAGTTAAACTAGATAACAACAAATTATGGATCCATTCACCAATAGCTTTTAATAAGGAATTAGACGATAAAATAAAAGAACTAGGAGAAATCGAGCATATAATTGCTCCTAATAAATACCATTATAGTTATGTATTGGATTGGTATTATAATTATATAAATGCAAAAGTTTGGTTAGCAAAAGGAGTAAGCGATAAACTTAAAATTGATAAAAAAGAAAATTTTGTATCACTAGATAATATCTCAAAAACTTCTTGGTCAGAGGAAATATATTTTACTCCATTTAGAGGAAGTATAGCTATGGAAGAGATGGTCTTCTTTCATAAAAAGAGTTCAACCTTAATATTAACGGACTTAATAGAAAGTATAGAAGTAAACAAATTACCGTTATTATACAAACTTGTATTTAAGTTTGGAGACAATAAGTATCCTAAGTTTCGAACATCAAGAGATTTACGATCATCATTTATCTTTAGAAAAAAAGCTAAAGATAGCTATTCTAAGATTGAAAGCTGGAAACCTGATAAAATTGTTTTCTCTCATGGAAAGATAATTTTAGAAAATGGTATGGAAAAATTAAAAGAAGCATTTTATTGGTTGAGAAAATAGTGTACTTTATGAAAAAATAATAATATAAAGTTTAGAGAATAAATGGAAGGGAGCGATTAGGTATGAGAATAGTAATAAAAAGAGTGCTTGCCTCAACTTTAAAAGAGATGGTCGAAATGAAATCATTGTAAAGGATGTGAGGAAAGTTTCCTGTGTGACCTTGCAGCTATGAACATAGAAAAAATAGTCTATGTTAGTTGCAATCCAGCAACATTAGCTTGAGATATAGAAATTGTTAGAAGTCTAGGTTATAAACTAGGTGCTGTTCAATCTGTGGATATGTTTCCAGGGACATATCACGTTGAAACAGTCGTGTTGCTTTCCAAACTAGACTAAAAAAGACATATTCGCGTTGAGTTTGCAATTGACGAGGTGTATTTAACCAGTTTGGAGGCTAAGGCTTCTTATAAACAAATTTAGAACTATGTTTTTAAAAAGTTTGGATTTGAGGTGTCTACACTATATATTGTACAAGTGAAGAGAAAATATGATTTAGAAGTAAGAGAACACTATAATATATCAAAAAATGGAAATCAGAAGATTCCACAGTGTCCAATTGAAAAAGAAGAAGCTATTTTAGATATGTTGAAGCATCTTAAGATTTGTAGTATTATATTAAATATATGTAAAGTTGAGGAGAAAATAATGAATACTAATATATTAAATAAATTATCGTTTTACTGTTCTGAAAATGAGAATCAATTTTTTGATAGAAAAAGTGCTAGAATTAAACCTTTAGACATTTTAAAGCATCTAGTTGCATTTTCCAATGCAGAGGGTGGACAATTAGTTATAGGGATTGAAGATGATGGGACGATTACGGGATTTAATTATAAAGGTGCTCATCAGATTGATGAGTATAGAAATATATTTCTAACTGAACTAAAAGAAACGCCAATAAATCCCAAATTTAATATTTTAGATGTAAAAAATAATACAGATATTGATGATAAGATATTGGTCATATCAGTAGATATTTCTACAGATAGAGTTATAAAATCTTATAACGGAAAAGTTTTTCTTCGACAAAATGATAAATCTATAGAATTAAATTTTGAGCAAATTCTTCAATTGCAGTATGATAGAGGGCAAAGATATTTTGAGGATGAAGTGGTTCAATTATCAAGCATAGAAGATATAGATGATGGACTTATTGATGATTATAAGAAAATCTTGAATATAGAAGGGCTTTCTAATGAAGAAGTGCTGAAAGCTAGAAATTTAATGATTAATGGAAAACTGACTAATGCGGGGCTTTTGTTATTTGGGAATAACCCTTCTAAATTTTTACCACAGGCAAGACTAAGAGTTATTAAATATAGTGGAATGTATCAAAAGGTTGGTACAGAAATAAATATCATTAAGGAAAAAACATTTGATAAGGCGATACCAAACGTTATTAGAGAAGTAAGAGAATTTATTAATACACAACTAAGAGATTTTCAGTATTTAGATAAAGATGGAAAATTTAAAATAATGCCAGAGTATCCAGAATTTGCATGGTTTGAGGGAATAGTCAATGCTTTGACTCACCGGAATTATGCCATCCGTGGGGAGCATATTAAGGTATTAATATTTGATGATAGGCTAGAGATACATAGTCCCGGGTTACTGCCTAATATTGTAACTGTGGAAAATATTCTAAACCAAAGATACTCAAGGAATCCAAGAATTGCAAGAATTTTATGTGAATTTGGCTGGGTAAAAGAAATGAATGAAGGTGTTAAGAGAATATATTCTGAAATGGAAAAGTTGTTTCTAAAGGAACCTAAATATGCAGAACCTAATAGTAGTGTTTTATTAGTTTTAGAAAATAATGTTTTAAATAGAAGTATTAGAACAATAGATAGAATTAAAGATAACATTTCTGAAGAGGAATTTAATAAACTAAGTCAAGATGAACAAACTATTATATATTTTATGTATAATAGTGGGCAAAAATAACTACAAAAAAGGCAACAGAACTTATTGAAAAGGTTCAACATTTTGTAGGAAGCTACTTAAAAAATCTTGCTGATAAAGAATTATTAGAGTGGCATGGTACATCGCAAAACGATCGTACACAATAC